>CANQXW010000024.1 GCA_947627925.1 uncultured Bacilli bacterium
GTGATTGAAAAAATATAGAAATCATTAATAAAATAAAGGAAAAATGGGTAGTTTGTACATAAACTATGCACACTACCAAACAAGAAAAGAGATGTAAATATGAGTAATAACAAAAAATTTGTTGTGGAAGCTAATTTTATTGAAGAAGCCATGCGTTTAAATTTATCTTTAAGTGAATTTTTGTTATTACTATATTTTGAAAATGCTGATGATGCTACTTTTGATTTAGAAAAAATATCTTCTAAATTAAAAGTAGATTCTAATCAAATTTTGGAAGCATTTAATAATTTAATTAGTAAAAAAATTATTGATTTAGAAAGTGATAAAGATTTAGTTGGTAAAAGATATGATAAAGTATCTTTGAATAATTTTTATCAAAAATTAGCTTTAGATCAAAAACAAGAAAATAAAGCTAAATTAGAAGAAAATATCTTTACGAAATTTGAAAGTGAATTTAGAAGACCTTTAACGGGAACAGAGTTTGAAATCATTAAAGCATGGTTAGAAAAAATGTATAGTGAAGAATTGATTTTAAAAGCTTTAGAAGAAGCTGTTTATAATGGAGCAACATCGATTAGATACATTGATACTATTTTATATGAATGGAATAAAAAAGGTTTTAAAAATAGGGAAGATGTGGATAATTATTTAAAGAATAGATATGAAAATAAAAAATTAGAAGAAAGTTTTATAATGGATTATAATTGGTTAGATGAAGATGAAAATAAGTAGTGAAGAAGTAATAGAAAAATTAGATGAATTGATTCCTAATCCCAAGTGCGAACTTAATTATACTAAGGATTATGAACTTTTAATGGCTACCATTTTATCAGCGCAAACTACGGATAAAAGAGTGAATATGGTAACTGAAGAATTATTTAAGTATAATTTAAAAGAGATAGCTTCTTTAGATTTAAAAACTTTAGAGGATATTATTAGACCAATGGGAACTTATACAAGGAAAGCTATGTATCTAAAAGAAGTAGCCACCAGACTTTTAAAAGAAAAAGAAGGAATAGTACCTAATGATCGAGAATATTTAGAAAGTCTTCCCGGAGTTGGAAGAAAAGTTGCTAATGTCGTAATATCTAACCTATTTGATACTCCTGCCATTGCGGTTGACACTCATGTTTTTAGAGTTTCTAAAAGGTTAGGACTTGCTAAAGATAGTGATGATGTTTTAAAAGTTGAAAAGAGTTTAATGAAGAAATTTCCTAAAGATAAATGGAGTAGACTACATCATCAATTAGTCTTATTTGGTAGGTATACTTGTAAGAGTAAAAACCCTGATTGCATTAATTGTCCCTTTAATAATAAGTGTAAATCAAAAATAATTTAATATTGTCGAATTAATTAAAATTATATTAAAATAAAATTGTGGTATTTATGGTAGAGAATAAATTTGGTGAATTAATTTGTAAACTTAGAAAAGAAATGAATTTAACGCAAAAAGAATTAGCGGATAAAATTAACATCAGTGATAAAGCCATATCGCGTTGGGAAACAGGCAAGAATTTTCCGACAATTGAAATGCTTTATACAATTAGCAAATTCTTTAAAATTTCATTTCAAGATTTGTTAACCGCTAGAATGGTTAGTAGTACTGGGGAAGATAAAGACGATGTTTTTCCAGAAATAGTTAAAGAATTTAACTCAATGAGTAAAAGAAAAATACGAAGATTAAGAATTGCTTTAGTTATTGTTTTGGCTATTACTTTATTTGTTGCTGGTGTTCACTTTTTTACACTCAGTTATAATCGGTTTAAAGTATATGATGTTGTGGTTCAAGGCGAAGAATTAAAATTTATAAGAGGAACATATGTAGAAACCAGAATAAAAGATCTTCTTAGTTTAAATAATTTAAATAATTTAGATGTTTCTGATGGTAATTCAGTATCGGTCGATATATATTATGTTGAGAAAAATAAGGAATATATTATCCAATCATTTTCTAGTTTAGATAATATTACTTTTTCGAATAACCAAAGTTATATCAAAATTGATGACTTAAGCGATTACCTTGATAAATTGTATTTAAGGGTTAAAATCATAAATAAAAATAATGAAGTAAAGGAATATAATGGTCAATTAGAATTTGTTAAAAATTTTTCTAATAATAAAATATATGTTAATGATGCTATTGATGTTGAAAATAATAATTATGAAAATTTAACATCTAATGAAATAGAAACAATATTATTAAAAAATAATTTTAATGAATTATATGATAATTTTTATTATAAAGAAGAAAAAGAATATAGAATATATTTCTATTTAGACACTAATAAAGTTGAATATTATGATGGTAATGATATTAGCCATAAATATATTTATAATTTAAATAGTCAGGAATTACAAGTCAGTATATATGATAAAAATAATGTGGAAATTGAAAATTATGAATATGATAATAAAAACGATAAAATAATAAAATGTGTAATTGGTAGATGTAAAAACTATCAAGAAGTAATGGATACTTTAAATAAGAATATTTTGTATCTTTTTAAAAAATAATGGGTTCTCATTTTGCGAGAACTCTTTTTCTCACAAATATAGGTTGTCAATTTTCGACATAAAATTTAAAATGGAAAGTGGAAAGGAGATAAAAGGGTTTGAAAAATTTGAAGTTTATATTTTTTACTTTAATAAGTGTCATGGTAATATTACCAATTCATACTTTTGCTAAAACTATTGAAAATATAAATGGTATTGAAATTACGGAAGAAGAATATAATAATTTTTCTAAAGTATATTCTAATGAATATTTAATTACAATGGATGAAGCTAAGTATGAAAGATTAAAAACTTATGATTATAGTGATGTTAAAACTAAAACTATTTATGTAGAAACAAAATATAATCCCAGTTTAAACTTAATAACCGATAAAGTTATTACTGAAGAAGAATATGAAAACTTAAAGCCTAGTATTATGCCCATGCTAAATCCTGGCGGAACTCAATTAGAAACTACTGCCAAAAAATTCACTTTGAGTTTAGCCGGTGGTACAACTTGGAATCATGTTACAACAACGGCAACTTGGAAAACTTTACCAACAACGAGATCGTTTGATGTCATTGGTTTTAGAGGATTTAATTTTAGTGTTCGTAATGGTTCTCAAATTGGTGAACAAATTTATATCGAAAATGGTCAATATAAAACTATTGATTATGATGTAGACAGCAATAATACTAAATCATTTAGTAATGGCTTTGGTATTTCCATGAACATTATTAACAACACGATAACATTTTTACAAACGACTGCTGAATGTGATATTAAAACTACTGGTGTTAATCCCGCAATTCATTCAGCTTATGAACATGCCATTAAAGATATAACTCTTGCTCAATCACAAAGTTATACTCTTGGTGCAGCTGGTATGGGCAATGTGTTCGTATTTAACGAAAACGTAATGCCATATTACGATGCAATGGCAGGTTTATATTTACAATATTAAAAGTAAAAAATGAAATTATTATTTCTCAGGTCATTTTTATTGAATTTTCCAATGGTATTTTGAATCCTTGGGTATCATTGTGGAAGTTTATTACAAGGATTTATATCAAGACACGTCGTTCTATAAGGATGATGTGGTTTCGCACTAAAAAATTGAAGGACAACCAATTTTTGACGAAATTTCATTTAGACACTGGAGTACAATGATAGGAGATTGTACTCCCTTTTTTTGTTTGCAAGTAATTTTTGGTATAAAGTAAAAAATTTAACATAGCATTAAGTAGATAAAGGAGAGAAGTTATGGAAAAAGAAAATATAATATCTTCGATAGCTAAAAGAGGAAATGGGGAAATTTATTTAGGGGTAGTCGGAGCTGTAAGAACCGGTAAATCAACTTTTATTAAAAGATTTATCGAGAACTTAGTTGTCCCGAATATTTCGGAAGAATTTGATAAAAAGAAATGTTTAGATGAAATTCCCCAAAGTGCTGAAGGAAAAACGATTATGACCACTGAACCTAAATTTGTTCCATCTAATGGAGCAACGATTAAGGTTGATAATTTTGAAACTAATATTAAATTAGTGGATTGTGTAGGTTATGTTATTCCGGAAGCTAATGGTTATGAAGATGAAGATGGTAATCCTCGCATGGTAAAAACTCCATGGTTCCCAGATGCGGTGCCTTTCGTTGAGGCTGCCGAAGTAGGAACCCAAAAAGTTATTAAAGATCATTCAACAATTGGCATTGTGGTTACTACTGATGGCTCTTTTGGCGAAATCAAAAGAGAAAACTATGTGGAAGCCGAAGAAAAAATAGTAGGCGAACTAAAAGAAATTGGTAAACCATTTATTGTTGTTTTAAATACTAATCATCCAAGCAATTCTGAAACATTAGAATTATCTCGTTCTTTAAGTGATGCTTATGATGTTCCGGTTATGCCTATTAATGTCGAAGCCATGGATGAAAAAGAAATTATGAGTATTTTAAAAGAAGCCTTATATGAGTTTCCGGTTTTAGACATTTTAGTCAATATGCCCGAATGGGTTCATGTCTTACCTAATACCAACGAAATTAAAATACATTATTTAGATAAAATCAAAGAAAGTGTTGTATCGGTTAATAAAGTCAAAGATGTGGATGATATTATTAGTCACTTTGAAGATAGTGAATATATTTCGAAATCTTATATCAGTGAACTTGATACCGCCAGTGGCACCATTACCATTAATTTAGAAAGTCCTAATGAACTTTATAATCAAACTTTAAAAAGCTTTATGGGAGAAAGCACGACAACTAAAGCCGGTCTTTTAAAGATATTTGCGACTTATAAAGAAGGAAAAGAAGAAACTGAACTTATTCGTAGTGCTTTAAAACAAGCGAAATCTACAGGTTATGGTATTGTTTATCCAACTCTTAAAGATATGAAGTTAGAAACACCAGAAATTGTAAAACAAGGAAGTCGTTATGGGGTTAAATTAAAAGCATTAGCTTCATCAATTCATTTAATGAAAGTCGATGTGGAATCTACCTTTGAACCAATTATCGGTAGTGAACTCCAAAGTAAAGAGTTAATCAATTATTTAATGAAAGATTATGAAACTGATCCAAGTAGCATTTGGAAAAGTGAAATCTTTGGCCGTAGCCTAGAAGTAATTGTTCAAGAAGGTATCCAAGCAAAACTTAATATGATGCCTGATAATACCCGTTTCAAACTTTCTAATACGGTTACAAAAATCGTTAATAAGGGTTCAAATAATCTTATTGCTATCGTTTTATAAGACAAATTTTACGTAAATTGATGTAAAAATAAGAAAAAATTACGAATTTCCGTAGTTTTTTCTTTATTTTTTATTGATTTTAGTTTTTATTTTTGATAATCTTAATATGTGAGGACAATACGTCCGAAGCAAAAAGATAATGTTTAAAAATGGAGGAGGTAAGAAACATGTCTAAACAAGAATTAGTAGAAATCGTAGCTGAAAGAGCTGAACTTTCAAAAGCTGCTGCTACTAGAGCAGTTGACGCTGTATTTGAAGGTGTTACTACTGGACTTAAAAAGGAAGGAAAAGTTACTTTAGTTGGTTTTGGTACTTTTAGTGCTAAAAAAAGAGCTGCTAGAGAAGGTATTAACCCTCTAACTAAAGAACCTTTAAAAATTCCTGCAAAGACAGTTGCTTCATTTAAAGCAGGAAGCAAATTAAAAGATGCTTTAAATTAATAAGTAAAATTTAGTAAATAAAGAGTTAGCTTTGGCTAACTTTTTTGTTTTTTAAAAATATTTAGGTTATAATATTTTTAGAGGTTTATATGGAAAAGAAAAGAATTATCATTTTAATTGCTAGTTTACTTTTAATTATTGTTCCTTTTTTTATTAATGTTTTTACTATTTATAAATTAATTTCTCTAGCATTGGGAATTCTTCTTTTTGATGTCTTTTTGGCTCTAGGGAAAAAAATGCATCTTTTTTTAATTATTTATTTACCTATTTTATTATTAGTTTTTACTTATAGCTTAGATTATATGAAAACTTATATGTTCGATTTAAGTCCCATTTATGTTTTAGAAAATAAAATTAATAATCAAGTATCTGTCTATAACAGTTTATTCTATCGAATATATAAATGCCAAAATCAATATATTTTTGATAATGATTATCAAATGAATTATGCATGTGAAACTAATTTAATTTCTAATGTTGATATCAATACTTTATTAAGTGAACCAAGAGAGTTTTATAGAAAGTATAAGCATAATTTTATTAAAGTAACTGGTAAAGTCAGTAAGATAATAGGGAGAAGTAAGATTGAATTAAAAGAATATACAGTAACTGATAATAGTATAAATGGTTATGTTAGATTTAATGATAATAGTAAATTAATCGTTGATTTAAGTGGGGAAGAGATTGGCAATTATAAAATATATGATTATATTACGGTAGTTGGTTTATTAGATTCTTATAATAAAAAGACGGAAGAATTAAATTTAATCGATACCAAAATAGAAGAAAATAATTTATATGATAACTATTTAACTGAGGTTATTGAAAGTGATAAATGTGATAATGTAATAAAAGATTATACTGATAATTATTATACTTTATGTCTTGATAATATTTATTTAAATTATGAAGTGGATAACTATGAGTTATCATATGCTCTAAAAGATAAGAAAATAACTTTTGAAGAATTAATTAAAGATAGTGAGAAAGAAACTAATAATGGTCATACTTTTTATAGTCTTGCGAAGTTTAATATTTTAAGTTGCCAAAATGGTAAAAATATTTTGATGAATAAAAATTTAGCTAAAGATTATTCTCTATGTGAAGAGTAATCTTTTTAATTTGACAAATGATAAAAAAGAATTATAATAATAAGACATACAAAAGGAGAATAGACTAATGTATCTAATTAATGAAGTTATAAACGATCTTAAAAATACTGGTTGGAGTAATGTTTATGTTCATCAAAATAGAGCTAAAAAATATTCTGTTATTAAATTTCGCATTATTAATGGATATTTAACTATTGTTAGCGATCAACATTTTTTTGATAAATCAGTTTGGAATGGAGATAGAATCAATCCGCGAGCTAAAGAGATTCAAACAAAAAGAATATTACAATATTCAGCCGATCCTAAAGTTAGAGAAGAATTAGATTATCAAGATAATTTTGAAAATCGTCTTAATGCAATCGTGGCTTTATTAATGGCTCATACTTTAAAACCTGGAAATGCCGAAGTTGAGTATCTTCCGAAAAGGACAAATGATTTAGAAAATTCATTTTATTGGGCTTCTTTTTTAGCTGATAAAGTCATTAGGACTTTGGAATTATCTTATCAAGAGTTAATGAATTTTATTGATGCTGATGTTAAAGAAGTTGCAAAAGCCTTAAAACGCAAAGTGGATGAAAATGATGAAGAGTTAGAATATCCTGATTATAATGCTTTAGTGATGAGTGAATTATATGTTGATACTATTGGCAAAGCTTATGATGAGGTAAAAGAAGCTGATGCTAAAACTAAAAATGCTATGAATAATTGGGAATACAGAAGAGCTATTAAAAAATGGCGTGAATTAAGTAGTAGTACTGAACCAATTATTATGCTTTCTAAAAAATGTGAAAGGAGTGCTAAAGCCAAGTAGCATTTCTTTTTTTCTTGAGATTTTAAATTTTCGGCTTGTTTCCCCCAAATAATTATGCTATACTAAAGTATACAAGAAACGGGGAAAAATATTTGGAACATTATTTTACCAATGCTGAAAATCTAAAGAGTGAAATACGTCGCATAAATTATTCTTTAGATGCATATAATTTTACGTTTAATAGTGATAATGGTGTTTTTTCGAAAAATAGAATTGATTATGCCAGTTCCTTTTTAGTTAAAACTTTTTTAGCGACTAAAAAAGAATATGATACTATTTTAGATGTTGGTTGTGGTTATGGCTTTATTGGTATTACTTTAAGTAAAATATTAAATAGGCATGTTGATATGGTGGATATAAATAAAAGAGCCGTTCATTTATGTAAAATGAACATTGAGGAAAATAAAGTAGATGCTACAGTTTGGGAAAGTAACATCTATGAAAGTATTACCAAAAAATATGATTTAATTATTACTAATCCTCCTATTAGAGCGGGGAAATCCGTTTTAAGAGAATTTCTAAATGGCGGATTAGCAAAATTAAATAAAGATGGGGAGCTTTGGTTTGTCATTTCCAAAGATCAAGGAGCAAAAAGTGTCAAAAAAGAATTAGAAAAGACAAGTGAATGTGAAGTAATTGCAAAAAGTAAAGGATTTTGGGTAATTTCTGCCAAAAATTTATTGACTTCATAATTAAATGCTGATAAAATTATAAATTGGCGATGTATTTGAATTTTCAAATCTAAAAAACTATGTATAGGGGTGATATCGTGGCTTATAAGACCTTAAAATTTGGTGATTATCGAGAAAGAAGAAGCTTTGCAAAATCAAAAAATACGCTAGAACTTGCTGACTTACTAGAAATTCAAAAGAAAAGTTATCAAGACTTCTTAGAAAAAGGAATCAGAGAAGTTTTTGATGATTTATTTCCAGTGGAATCATTTACTGGTAATATTTCTCTAGAATTTGGAGATTATTCTTTTGATTCTCCAAGATATTCTATTAAGGAAGCAAAAGAGAGAATGGTAAACTATGCTGTTCCACTTAAAGTAGAAGCAAGATTATTCATTCATGAAACTGGAGAAGTTAAAGAACAAGAAATATTCCTTGGCGACATGCCACTTATGACAGAGGCTGGAACATTTATTATTAATGGAGCCGAAAGAGTTATTGTTTCCCAACTTGTTCGTAGTCCATCTATTTATTTCAAAAAAGAAATAGATAAAAATGGTCGTCATATTATTTCGGGTGAAGTAATACCTAATAAAGGTACTTGGCTAGAATTTGAAACTGATGCTAAGAATATTGTTTATGTTAGAATTGATCGGACTAGAAAAGTACCAGTTACGACATTCTTAAGAGCAATTGGTTTATCTAGTGATGAAGATATCATTAGTGTTTTTGGCGAGAATGAATATTTACAAAATACTTTATCAAAAGATAATACGAAAAATACTGATGAAGCCTTAATTGAAATTTATGAAAAATTAAGACCAGGAGAACCAGCTACTTTAGATAGTGCAAAGAACCAACTTATTACAAGATTCTTTGATCGTTTCCGTTATGATTTAGCCAAAGTTGGTCGTTATAAATTTAATAAAAAATTAAATGTTTGTGAAAGATTACTCGGATGTACTTTAGCCGAAGACATTAAAGTTAAAAATAAAGTTATTGCTAGTAAAGGTACAGTCGTAGATAAAGAATTACTTACAGAATTAAGAGAAGTTTTTGCTAATGGTTATAATTTAAAAGAAACTATTACGAATATGGAACTTGATGATTACAATAAGATTCAAGAAGTTTTAGTTTATGATAAATTAGATGAGAAAAAAGTTGTTAAAATTATTGGTATTGATCCTAGTGTTGATGAAAAGAGATTAACAATTCCGGATATTTATGGTGCTGTATCATATTATTTAAATTTACATAGTAATATCGGAAATACTGATGAAATAGATAACCTTGGTAATAGAAGAGTTCGTCAAGTTGGAGAACTTATCCAAAATCAATTTAAAACTGGTGTTTCTCGGATGGAAAGAGTTATTAGAGAAAGAATGACTACGCAAGAAGTAGAAAACATTACTCCTAAAACTTTAATAAACATTCGTCCGGTAACCGCAGCTTTAAAAGAGTTCTTTGGTTCAAGCCAATTATCCAAATTCATGGATCAAATTAATCCAATCGCGGAACTTACTGATAAAAGACGTTTATCAAGTTTAGGACCTGGAGGATTATCTCGGGAACGTGCTGGCATGGAAGTAAGAGATGTTAACTCATCTCACTATGGCCGTATTTGTCCGATTGAATCACCAGAAGGTCAAAATATTGGTCTTATTACCAGTCTTGCTGGTTATGCTAAAATAAATGAATATGGTTTCATTATGACTCCTTATCGGAAAGTTGAAAAAGGGGTAGTTAAAGATGAAATCGTTTATATGACTGCTGATGAAGAACAAGATTTATATATCAGCCAAGCTACAGTTAAATTAGATGATAAAAATGCCATCATTGATGACGAGATTTTAGTTCGTCACAATGGTGATAACGTTATGGTTAAAAAAGATTTAGTTGACTTTGTTGACGTAGCGCCAAGTCAAGTAGTATCTATTACGACAAGTTGTATTCCATTCTTGGAATTCGATGATGCGAACCGGACCTTAATGGGTTCAAACATGCAACGTCAAGCCGTACCTCTTTTAACTAGTGAAGCCCCAATTGTCGGAACTGGTGTCGAATGGATTGCGGCCCGTGATTCTGGTTCAACTATCGTTTGTAAAGCCCCTGGTGTTGTTGAATATGCTGATGCTTTAAAAATAGTGGTTAAAGTTAAAGATGGCGAAGATACATATCATTTAGCTAATTTTGAAAGAAGTAATGCTTCTAGTTCAATTAACCATCATCCATTAGTTAAAAAGGGTGATAAAGTTCATAAAGGTCAAGTTATTGCTGATGGTCCTTCAACGGATAAAGGCGAACTTGCTTTAGGTAAAAATATGACGGTTGCTTTCATGACTTATAATGGTTATAACTATGAAGATGCCGTTATCCTAAATGAAAGATTAGTTAAAGATGATGTTTATACATCTCTACATATTGATCATTACGATATTGAATGTCGTGATACCAAATTAGGACCTGAAGAAATTACTAGAGATATTCCAAACGTTGGCGAAGATGCGCGAAAAAACTTAGATGCTGATGGTATTGTTAAAATTGGTACTGAAGTTAAAGAAGGCGATATCTTAGTTGGAAAAGTTACGCCAAAAGGTGTTCAAGAATTAACTAGTGAAGAAAAATTACTTCATGCTATATTCGGAGAAAAGACAAGAGAAGTAAGAGATACTTCTTTAAGAGTAGAACATGGTGCTGGTGGTGTTGTTCACGATGTTAAAGTTTATACCAAAGAAAATTCTGATGAATTACAACCAGGAGTATCAAAAGTAATTAGAGTATATATTATTCAAAAACGTAAAATTCAAATTGGTGATAAAATGTCTGGAAGACATGGTAATAAAGGTGTTATCTCTTTAGTTTTACCAGAAGAAGATATGCCATATTTACCAGATGGTCGTCCAGTAGATATTATGCTTAACCCTCTAGGTGTTCCATCACGGATGAATATTGGACAAATCCTTGAATTACACTTAGGTATGGCTGGTAAAAAATTAGGTGTTCATTATGCCACTCCAGTATTCGATAGTGCTTCTTGGGAAGATATTCAAGAAGAAATGAAAGAAGCTGGTATGGAACCAGATGGTAAGACTGTATTATACAATGGTCGAACTGGGGAACCATTTGATCAAAGAATATCAGTTGGTGTTATGTATATGGTTAAATTACACCACATGGTTGATGATAAATTACATGCAAGAGCAACAGGGCCTTACTCATTAGTTACGCAACAACCACTTGGTGGTAAAGCGCAATTTGGTGGTCAAAGATTTGGTGAAATGGAAGTTTGGGCTCTATATGCTTATGGTGCCGCTCATGTTCTTCAAGAAATCTTAACCGTTAAAGCCGATGATATTGTGGGCCGGGTTAAAGTTTATGAAGCCTTAGTTAAAGGTAAACTTGTAAATCAAGCCGGTGTTCCAGAATCATTTAGAGTATTAGTTAAAGAATTCCAAGCTTTAGGCTTAGATGTTCAAGTTGTTGATAATGATGATAACGTCTTAGAATTCAAAGATATTGAAGAAGACGAAGATGATAATGAACCATTTAGAATCGAAGAAATAGAATTACCAGAAAGTCAAGAAAATAATAACGAAGAACCTTTTACTCCTGCTTTAGATGAAGAAGAGGAAGAAGAAGAGTCTTTAGATGATTTGGAATTTCCTGGTGAAATAGAAGAAGATATCGAGGTGGAATAATGATAGATGTAAGTAAATTTAAAGGTATTAAAATAAGCATTGCTTCTCCTGAGAAAATTCGTAGTTGGTCTTATGGCGAAGTAAAAAAACCAGAAACTATCAACTATCGTACTTTGAAACCAGAAAGAGATGGTTTATTCTGCGAGAAAATTTTTGGACCTACCAAAGACTTTGAATGTTCTTGTGGAAAATACAAAAGATTAAGATATAAAAATGTTGTTTGTGATCGTTGTGGCGTTGAAGTTACACGTTCCAAGGTAAGAAGAGAGAGAATGGGGCATATTGAACTTGCTGCTCCTTGCTCTCACATCTGGTTCTTTAAAGGTGTTCCATCTAAAATGGGCTTAGTTCTTGACATGAGTCCAAGAGATTTGGAAGAAGTATTATATTTTGTAAGCTATGTGGTAATCGACCCAGGTAATGTTCCTCTAGAAGCAAAGCAAACATTATCTGATAAAGAATATCGGGCTTACTATGAAAAATATGGTAATACTTTTAAAGTTGGTATGGGTGCAGAAGCTATCCAAGAACTTTTAAAAAGAGTAGACTTAGAAAAAGAAATTGCCGATGTTAGAGCGGAATTAGAAAACGCAACTAGTCAAAAAAGAATTCGTCTTGTAAAAAGATTAGATGCCTTAGTTTCTTTCCAAGAATCTGGTAATAAACCAGAATGGATGGTGTTAACTGTTTTACCAGTTATTCCGCCAGAACTAAGACCAATGATTCAACTTGATGGTGGTCGTTTTGCTACTAGTGATTTAAATGACTTATATAGAAGAATTATTAACCGGAATAATCGGTTAAAGAAATTACTTGAACTTGGAGCCCCAACTATCATTGTTCAAAATGAAAAAAGAATGCTTCAAGAAGCAGTTGACTCTTTATTTGATAATGGTAGAAGAGGTAGAAGTATAACCGCCGCTTCTAATAGACCATTAAAGAGTTTATCTAGTATGCTTAAAGGTAAACAAGGAAGATTCCGTCAAAACTTACTTGGTAAGAGAGTTGACTATTCTGGTCGTTCTGTTATCGTTGTTGGACCAAATCTTAAGATGTATCAATGTGGTTTACCAAAAGAAATGGCGATTGAATTATTTAAACCCCATGTTATTCATGGTTTAGTTGAAAAAGGTTTAGCTCATAATATTAAGGGTGCTAAAAAATTAATTGAAGCTCGTGATGAAAGTGTTTGGGACATTGTTGAAGAAGTTATTACCGAATATCCGGTAATGCTTAATAGAGCCCCAACGTTACATAGACTTGGTATTCAAGCCTTTGAACCAAAATTAGTTGGTGGTAAAGCCATTCGTCTTCACCCATTAGTTTGTACCGCCTTCAATGCGGACTTCGATGGTGACCAAATGGCTGTTCACGTTCCTTTATCTGAAGAAGCTAAAGCCGAAGCGCGTATTTTGATGTTAGGTGCTAACAACATCTTAAATCCTAAAGATGGAAAACCCATCGTTACGCCAAGCCAAGACATGGTTTTAGGTAATTGCTACTTAACTATGGAAGAAGCTGGCGGTAAAAACGAAGGTAAAGCTTATAAAGATTGTAATGAAGCCTTAATGGCTTATGAAAGAAGAGAAATTGATCTTCATACGAGAATTGCGATTCCGGTTAAATCATTTAAACATAAATTATTTACGGAAGAACAAGTTAATAAATATTTAGTTACAACCGTTGGTAAAATTAAATTTAATGAAATTTTACCAGATACTTTCCCATATTTAAATGAAGGTACAAAAGAAAATATTGAAGGAATTACGCCAAGTAAATATTTCCTAAGTATGGGAACTAATTTAGAAGAGGCTATTAAAGCGATGCCTTTAGTTAGTCCATTTGTTCAAAAAACTTTAGGTCAAATAATTGCGCAAGTATTCAAAAGATATAAAACAACGGAAACTTCTGTTATGCTTGATAAATTAAAAGACCAAGGATTTAAATATTCAACAATTGCGGGTATTACTGTTTCCGCTGCTGATGTAGTGAGAAGTGATGCCAAAGAAGAAATTATTGCGGAAGCTAAATCCAGAGTTGATAAGATTAATAAACAATATCAAAAAGGTTTAATTACTGAACAAGAAAGATATAATGGTGTTATTCAAATTTGGTCTGAGGCTACTGATAAAGTTAAAGATGCTTTAGCCGCAATTGCCAAAGATAACTTTACCAATCCAATATTTATGATGATGAACAGTGGTGCTCGTGGTAAGATTTCAAACTTTACTCAACTTGCAGGTATGCGTGGTTTAATGGCTAAACCAGATGGTACAACGGTAGAAATTCCAATTACCTCATGCTTTATGGAAGGATTATCTGTATCTGAATTCTTCTTATCAACCCATGGTTCTAGAAAAGGATCTGCCGATACCGCTTTAAGGACAGCCGATTCTGGTTACTTAACAAGAAGACTTGTTGATGTAGCTCAAGACATTATTGTTAAAGAACATGACTGTGGCTCAATGCAAGGTGTTGTCGTTTATGATTTAATTAATGATAAAGATGGCTCAGTTATTGAAAGTCTAGAAGAAAGAATCTTAGGTAGATTTGCTTCTAAAAAAATTGTTGACCCAGAAACTAAAAATACTATTCTTGAAGCTGGCGAAATGATTACGGAAAATGTAGTTGCTAAAATTAAAAAGGCCGGCATTAAGAGAGTAGAAATTAGAAGTGTTCTAACTTGTAAGACCGCTAATGGCGTTTGTCAAAAATGTTATGGACGTAACCTTGCTACTGGTAACTTAGTAGAAACCGGGGAAGCTGTTGGTATTATGGCGGCTCAATCAATTGGTGAACCAGGTACCCAACTTACCATGCGTACTTTCCACACCGGTGGTGTTGCGGGTGGCGATGATATCACTCAAGGTCTTCCAAGAGTTGAAGAATTATTCGAAGCTAGAACTCCTAAATTCAAAGCCACAATTGCGGAAATTACTGGTAAAGTTGTCGGCATTGAAGATCAAAATGGAAAATATGCTATTTTAATCGAAAATGCTTCTGGTACCAAAGAACACGTAACTAACTATAATATGAAACTTCGGGTTGAAGTAGGCGATGAAGTAAAAGCTGGTGATAAATTAACCGAAGGAGTTATTGCTCCAAAAGAATTACTAGCGGTAACTGACCCACTTACCGCCCAAGAATATATCTTAAAAGAAATTCAAAATGTTTATAAATTACAAGGTGTTGATATCAACGATAAACATATCGAATTAATTGTTAAGAGAATGATTAATAAAGTAAGAATTATTGATGCCGGTGATACTGACTTTGTTGAAGGTTTAACTGTATCATTAAGAGAATTTACCGAAGGAAATAAACCAGTAATCCTAAATGGAGGTGTTCCTGCTAAAGGCAATCCAATCATGTTAGGTATTACCAAATCATCTCTAGAAACTGATTCCTTCTTATCTGCAGCTTCATTCCAAGAAACAACTAGAGTTTTAACGGATGCAGCAATGCGTGGTAAGACTGATAATTTAGTTGGTTTAAAAGAAAATGTTATTATTGGTAAACTTATTCCTGCTGGTACAGGAGCAAGACAATATAGTGACATTGAACTTGAACTAGAAAAAGAATTATTAGATGATGATGCTAGTGAAGTTTTAGAAGAAAAATTCCTAGCGGGTGATGGCGAAGAAATCGCTGAAGCTTAAAAAATTTAAACTTAGGATTTTATCTTAAGTTTTTTTAATGCAAAAGGTTGCTTAAAATAGGACTTTATATTACAATTTATTTAAGAGGTGAATTTATGAGAGAAGTAAAAGTTGGTGGTACATATCGGCATTTTAAAGGCGATTTAGTTAGGGTTTTATGCTTAGCTTTAGATAGCGAAACTTTAGAAAAGAAAGTTGTTTATACTCATAAAGATCAAATATGGGTTAGAGATTATGATATGTTTTTATCCAAAGTAGATAAAGAAAAATATCCTGATGTAAAAGAGGAATATCGCTTTACGGAGGTTATAGATGAATAACGATGAATTAAGAAGTAGAATGGAAGTTAAAAATTTAAGTAAGTATGCTTGTCCATATTCTAAGGGAGAAAGACTAAAAGAAGAAGAATTAGATTTTCGTCCAACTTTTTATCGGGATATTGACCGCATTTTATATTCTCTTGCTTACACAAGATATTTAGATAAAACCCAAGTATTTACCCATGGCGGTAATGATCACTTACAAAGAAGAATGACCCATGTCCAATTTGTGAGTAAAATTGCGAGAACGATTGGAAGAGCCTTATCTTTAAATGAAGATTTAATCGAAGCAGTCGCTTTAGGGCATGATCTTGGTCATACTCCTTTTGGTCACTTAGGAGAATCTATTCTAAATGAAATAAGTTTGGAAAATGGCATGGGTTATTTTAATCATAATATTGAAAGTGTTAGAGTCTTAATGAATATTGAAAATTATGGTCAAGGATTAAATATTACTATTCCGGTTTTAGATGCTATCATGTGTCATAATGGCGAAGTGGCTTTAGGTAAATATGAACCGGTTCCAAAAAGTAAAAAACAGTTTTTAAAAGAATATGAACTTTCTTATACTGATAAAGATGTTATAAAAAATATGCGGCCCATGACTTTAGAAGGTTGTGTCGTAAGAATTAGTGATTTAATTGCATATTTAGGAAAAGATATTGAAGATGGGATTAGATGTCACTTAATTACGAAAGAAGATATTCCCAAAGATATTACTGATGTTTTAGGAAGTAATAATAAAGAGATTGTTAATACGATTATTACGGATATAATTAAGAATAGTTATGACCGGAATTTTATAAAATTAAGTGATGAAGTATATGAAGCGATGGAAAAATTAAAAAGCTTCAATTATAAATATATTTATGCTTATGCCGCAAGTGAAGAAGAAAAGAATAATGTGCGGAAGATTTTTACAACGCTTTTTAATGTTTATCTAGAAGATATAGAAAATGAAAATAAAGAATCGATTATTTATACTAGTTATTTAAATAATATGAGTGAAGAATATCTTAAAACCCCAGCTAAAAGAATTGTTATCGATTATTTAGCGGGAATGACTGATGAATATATTGTAAGACAATATAACAACTTAAAAGAAACTCATAAATAATTTAAATTATGTTATAATAAAGTTAGAGGTGTCCTAAATGGAATATAAAAAGTATGATTGTGATTCCTATAATATCCATACGATTAAAACTGATAAATTTAAAACAGTGCGAATGGAAATTATTTTTAGTAGAGAAGTAGTTAAAGAAGAATTGCCAGTCTTTACTTTTTTAAGTGATATATTAACGGATTGTTCTAAAGATTATCAAAGAAGAAAAGATCTGGCCATAAAACTAGAAGAATTATATAAAACAATATTTTATGGTGTAACCAATAAAACAGGTAATTTACTTGCCGTTTCTTTTATCTTAGAATTTATTAGTCCGGATTATATCAAAGAGAATGGTTATTTAGAAGAAGTAGTTTCTTTGCCTTTTAAAGTTCTAAATAATCCGCGAGTTAAAAATAAAGAATTTGATTTAACTAATTTTAATATTGTAAAGAAAAGATTATTAGAAGAAATTGAAAGTATTAAAGAGTCTTCCGATAAATTGGCAATTATGAAATCTTTAAAAGCGATGGATGATAAAAGCCCTAGTAGTTTTAAAGTTTATGGTACTAAAGAGGATATCGAGAATATTACTCCATCCTCATTATATAAAGCTTATGAGAATTTATTTAATCATTCTAATTGTGATATCTTTGTTATTGGTAATGCCAATATGGATGAAATTGTGAAAATAATTAAAGCTAATTTTGTTAATCATGTGATTAAATTAAAAACGCCAAGATTATTAGTTTTAAATAAATTAAGAAAAAAGGTGCTTAAGGTTACGGAAACCTCTCCTTTTTTACAAAGCACTTTAGTAATGATTTATAATATTAAAGGTTTATCTAAACAAGATAAAGATACTTCTTTTCATGTCTTTAATTATTTATTTGGTTCTGGTGGTCTAAATGCGATGCTTTATCAAGTTTTAAGAAGTGAAGAATCTTTATGTTATGCTGTGAGAAGCCTTTATTTAAAAAATGATGAATTATTAGTAGTAGAGGTATCTTTAGATAAAAGTAATGTTAGTAAAGCGGAGAAGTTAATTACCAAAACTTTAAATAATTTTATTAAAAAGGGCGTTAGTGCAGAAACTTTAAACTTAGCGAAAAAGAATTTAGTTATTTCTTTAAAAATGGCTAGTGATAATAATGTTTCTCTTTTAAATAATTATGTATTCCATGTCTTTGATAATCTTCCTTTAATTGATGAACGCATGGAAATGATTAATAAAGTGGAAATGGATGATTTAATTAAATGCGCTAAAAGTTTAGTCTTAAATACTGTCTATGTCCAAGATGCAGGTGAAGAAAATGAAGGAAATTAATTTAAAAGGTTTAAATGAAACTATTTATTATGATGAATGTTCTAGTGGATTAAAAGTTTATATGTGGGTTAAAAGAAATATTAATACTTTTTATGGAACTTTATCAGTCAAATATGGTTCTATTTATAATGAATTTAAAATAGGTGCTAAAAACTATCAAGTTCCAAAAGGGGTAGCCCATTTTCTAGAACATATTAAATTTAATGAAAGTAAAGATACCACTGCTCATGATTATTTCTTTAAAATGGGTAGCGATGCCAATGCTTTTACGACTTTTAATTATACTAATTATCAAGTCTATGGTAGTGATGATGCCAAAGAAAATGTTTTGCATTTAATTGATTTTGTTCAAAATAATTACTTTTCTCAAAGTATTGTCAAAAATGAAAAGGGTATCATTGTGGAAGAAGCAAAAATGGGAATAGATGATCCTTATACTGTTATGCTTTTTAAACATTTAGATAATATCTTTCATAATTACCCTTATAAAGATGAAATTACCGGTAATCCTAAAGATGTTAAAAGTATTACTTTGAATGATTTAAAATTAGTCTTTAATAATTTTTATCATCCTGAGAATATGTTTTTAGTTGTAACTGGTAATTTTAATCCTTATGAAATGATGGAAGCTATTAAAGAAAATCAAAAAATGAAAAGTTTTCCTAAATTTACAAGTCCCGAAAGAATAATTCCGAAAGAAGATAAAAAGGTTAGAGTACCTTATGAAGAAGTTAATATTAATGTTACGAATAAAAAAGTTAAAATAGGAGTAAAGATTCCGAAATCTTCTTTAAAAGGTTTTGATGATTTACATATTAGAGTTTTGTTGTCTTTAATTATGAAAGCTAATTTTGGTGTCACAAGTGATTTTAGAGATAGTTTATTAGAAAAAGAAATAATTAGTAATATTTCTTATAATGTAGATATTTTTGATGATTATGTTATTGTTATGCTTACTGTAGATACTGATTTACCTAATGAAATTATTAGTGCCTTTAATGATAAATTAAATCATTTAAAAATTGATGAAAAAACATTTGAAAGAGCCAAAAAAGCCAATATTGCTTCTTTAATCTTAGATTATGAAGATGTCGATGTTGTTAATGGTATAATTCAATCAGAAGTTTTATCTTATGGGGATGTTATTCCTAATTTAAAAGAAATTTATGAAAATCTTACTTATCATGATTTAGTGGAATTTTTAAAAGTTTTAAATACGAAAGAGAGAAGTATACTAGTTTTAAAACCTTTAGAACCATAAAAAAACTACCATGCGGTAGTTTTTATTAACGGTTATAGAATTCAACGATTAATTGTTCTTGAATTTCACTATTTAATTCGCTTCTTTCTGGATATCTTACATATTTACCAGTAAGTTTTTTAGGATCAAATTCTAAATATGCAGGAACGTTAACTTTATCTTCAACTGCTGCTAGTATAGCAGGATGATTCATTGAATTTTCTTTAACGCTAACTACATCTCCTGGCATAACTCTGTAAGAAGGAATGTCAACTTTTTTACCATTAACTAAAATATGGCCATGGTTTACAACTTGCCGAGCCGCTCTTCTAGTTCTAGCCATTCCTAAACGATAAACGATATTATCAAGTCTTGATTCAAGTAACATAAGTAGGTTTTCACCAGCAATACCATGCATCTTTTGCGCTTTGTCAAATACTTTATGGAATTGTTTTTCAGTTAAACCATACATAAATCTAACTTTTTGCTTTTCTTGTAATTGAACACCATATTCACTAGATTTCTTTTTACGATCTTTACCATGAGCTCCAGGAGCATATGGACGACGAGCTAATTCTTTACCATTTTCTAAAGTAGAGAAGCCTAATCTTCTAGATTTCTTATAACTAGGTCCAGTATATCTTGCCATTTTTTCTCCTTTCTTTTAATTTTCAATTATTTGTTTTTATTTTATTTAAAATTATAGGGAGTTATTATTTAATTTCACTAAGGGCAGTCCTTAATTACTTTTTAAACGTTAATAACACATTACAACCTAAATAAAATACTGCCAAATTAATTGCATAATTATTATACTATATTATTAGAATTTGTCAATTATGCTTGTAAAATTTATTGATTATAGTTAGAAATGCCCGATACGTATAATGACGGGAAATAAGTCGTTGAAAAGTAAATTAGATAATCATTCCCCGGTTTCTTTGCTTATCTTTCTTTTTCGTAAAAGAAAGTAAGGCCTATCCGGCGAGGATTATTGATTTATCCTCTTTATAAGTTTATTATATACCTCATTGGTTTATTTGTCATTTAGAAATGAGGTATAATTTTTTATGAAAAAGACAAATTTTAATCAATTAAATTTAGAGCAAAGGCAAACTATTCAGTATATGATTGACAAAGGACATAATTTTACTGAAATAGCCAAAGCTATTTCTAAAGACAGAACTACTATTTCTAAAGAAATTAAAAGAAATAGATATGTTA
>CANQXW010000025.1 GCA_947627925.1 uncultured Bacilli bacterium
AAGTTAAAATTCAATAAAAAAACAAGTATTTATGCTACTTGCAGAACTATTTTTTATTATCATGTGATAAACTTGGGTATATTCACTACTTATGAATATGCCACTCGAGCGATTAAGAGAAATGATGATTGCTGAGATAGAAAATAGGTCTAATCAAAGATAAAATTTATGAAAGTATTATGAAATAAGGGATTATCCCTTATTTTTTGTGCTCCAAATTTTGGAGTTAATTCTCTAAATTATGATTTTTATTAAAAACAATTGTATTTTCATGTTTCTCGCGGTAAAATATTTATAATAGGTGGATGTATGAATAATGAAGAGTATTTAAAAAAATTACAAAGTATATTTCCTAATTTACAATTTTTTAAAATTGAAAATAATATTTTAATTTTAGAATATGATGGTTTATTTAAAATGCCTCTTATTCATCTTAATTTATCTTTAATAAACCCCAATTTATTTTATTTAAACCCTAAAGAAATTTTCCAAGTATTGTATATTTTAGAACTTTTATATAAAAATAGTTTAACCGAACAAGAGCAAGCTTTTATTATGAGTTTCATGAATATGTATTTATCTTTAAATGACTTTGTAAAAAGTCATAATAGTGAAAATGAAGAAATGCATGTTTCTTCTTTAGGAATACCGGTTTTATATTCCTATGAAGAAGCATTTACCAATAATCCAGCCAGCCAAATAATTCAAACCATGATTAATAATCATGATAATGAAATTTTAAGTGGGAAAAACAAACAACCAAGACTAGTAAGAACTAATGAAACAATGGCTAATTTTATGCCAGTTGAAGAAGATTTAAACTTTATTGATTATGGCAAAGCGGGATTTACCACTCTTCTTCTTATTGGAGGGGCTATTGTTTCTAGCATTTTTTATATAACCTCTTTCATTATCGGACATTAAAAATTTGACTAAATTAAAGAAAAGTGCTATTATATACCCCAATTGTGAGGGGTTTTTATGTTAAATGATGAATATTTTATTGGTGAATCAATAAATTCAAAGATGGATTCTAGAAATAGAATTTGGCTTCCTAAATTCACTCATAAACCTATAATGAGTTCGAATAAAGAAGTAGCTATTCAAAAAAAATTAAATAATGGGGAGTTAGAATTAAGAATTTATTTAGCCAGTACTTATCAAGAAATTTTAAATCGTTATGAAACATTTTTAAAAAATCCAGACTTAACTTATGAAAAGTACAATGAAATACTTGCTAAAATCACTGCCATTTGTGCTAAATTAGATGATATAACCAAAGTTGACAATCAATACCGTATTTTAGTATCTAACTCTCTTGTCAGTCAAAGTGATTGGCAATATGGTGATAATTTTACCATTAAAGGCTATGGCAGATATTTAAGCATTACCAAAAGTAGAAAAAATTAATAAAAAAATCCAGATTTTTACAGTCTGGAATTTTTTTAACCTATACTTGTTACACCAAAGGAATCTAATTCTTCTTGGGTTACTACAACGTTGATTCTCATTCTTCTATTACCACAAATGAATAAACCTTGACCTTGAGGATAGAATTTAATTCCTTCTTTTTCACTTTCATTTAAATCAATTAATTGAGCTAAATCTTCAACAGCTTGTTTTCTTAAGCCCATAATTAAGTAATAAGATGCATTATCAAAGATAGCTTTACCATGTTGAATAATTGATGGCGCTGCAAAATCAGTTGGTTGTTGCGTAATAATTAAAGTACCTGTATTGTATTTCCGACTTCTTCTTTGAATTTGGGCTAAGAATTCCGCACCTAATTCATTATGAGATTCTAGTAATACATGGGCTTCATCAACCATCATAATTGTATTAACATCTTTATCCAAACATAAGCCCCACGCATATTTTAAAATGTTAAAGAATAAAGCGTTTTTAATATTTTCATCACTATTCATTAATTCTTTAATATTAAAGACTATCATGTCACTATTAATTTTTAAAGAAGTATGACCCGTAAAATAATATCTTAATTCTTTAACTAGTGGTCTAATCTTTAATTCCAATCTTTCCATAACATCTCTTTCATGAGTAGCATCTACCATCGATAAAAGACGTCCTTGAATAGTGGCATAAACATCATCAAAAGTTGGATACATATCACTAGTTAATTTTGTATAATCTGTATCATAATCTATCCGATATCTTTTATAAGTATCTTGTAAAACTTCGCTAAAAAGCGTTAAAACATCTTCTTCAATGGAAGGACTATAATATTTCATGAAAGCTCTTACTTGTTGTAATGTTCTTGTTAAAACAGTATATCCTAAGCCTTGAGAAATCTCTTCTTCATCAACATCAACAACGATTTCTAAGGGATTAATCATTCCAAAATCGCCGCCTTTACCTAGGTCTAAGAAATCACCACCAATAGAATTAGTCATTTCTTCTAATTCGCCTTCAGGGTCAATTGCTACTATCTTACAGCCATTTCTAATATGGGTTCTTAAAAGTAGTTTTGCTGCTGTTGATTTACCAGTACCAGAAGTACCAAGTAAAATCATATTAGCATTATTTCGGTTGCTTTCATTTCTTATTTGGTATAAGAATTGATTAAATAAAACAACACCACCAGAAAAGTCTACGCCAAATAGACAAGATAATCCTGGATCCTTAATGCTATCAAAAACATAAGGATACATGGCCGCAATTGTAATAGATGGAATTGGAGTACCAACTCTTTCTTCAATATCTTGTTTAGGAAATATTGGAACAATACTCTTTAAAACTTTTTCTTGTTCAAACATTAAGGCTACTCCACTCATACCCATAGCATTTAGGTAGCTCTTAACTTCCATTTTTTTCATATCTAGTTCTTCTTTACTATTAGCAGTAAGCATTAAGTGCATTTGAAAATCAAAAATACGAGCATCAGTTGCGGCAAGCATACTAACAAATTGTTCCAAAGACTCATAATCTTGGCGAATCTTCTCTTGCATCGTATTATCTCTTTCTGATTGATAACGAGTTTTTAAATCCGCAACTTCTTTATTAATCATTTTTTGTAATACCGCAAATTGAATAGGGATATGTTTAATAACTAATTTTACTCCCGAAATGTTAGTAATGTCTGATAAATAACCCACATAAATATTTTTAGGAAAACTAACGATAGTAATAATAGTAGAAAATTTACCACCTATTCTAAATTCAGTAGGTTTAAACTCCATTCCTTTTGGAGCAATTTCACTTTTCGTATTCATTAGCTCATCACCGTCCCAAAATGAATAGTTTCTCCTCCATTAAGGAGATTATCTAATATTACTCTTAAATCATTATTACTGGTTTGACTAGATTGAAGCCCAGCACTAGCAAGACCACTAATCATATTATGGAGTTTCTTTTGTAAAACTTCTAATTTTTTCTCTTGGAAGATTAAATAATATTCGGTATCAACAACATTATACTCAGCACTCATGAATTGATTAGCTTTATTTATATCTTGTAAAATTAATTTTCTAATTTCATTATTAGGAGTGTTATTATAAAGTCTTTGAAGTTCAGCTAAATATAAATTAATATCTACTGGTCTATCAGCAATAATAAGCCAAAATTCAAAATCGATGGTATTATAAAAATTTCTTAAATTATAAACAACATTATCTTGCATTCCACTATCCATAATAAAAATGTTTCGCGGATGAACTTTTACGCCAGTTACATAATAACCACTTTCTAGTTGAATCATCCCATTCATTATTTGTTTAACTGGTAGCCACGAATTTGTAAATTTAGCACTATTTGCTGTTGCTACTGATTCCTTCATGAATACTCCATCCCTTCCAATAATATTGTCTTCTATTTGTATAAAAATTAAAGATATTTGTTAAAAGTTGCAAGACATTATGATAATGAGCAACTGGCATAACCAAAAAAGTAGCTATAAGACCTGGCAATAAAACTAAAATCAATACTACTAAATTCATATTTTTAATTAAAAGAAGCATTAAAAAGGACCAACTTACACCAATACCAAAAATCCATAAATCTAATTTAGTAAACCAACCAACAATCAATAATGACTTTTTTGTATTGGCTGGAATTAAATAATTTCTATTCACCTTTTTATTCCTCCTAATTCTAATACTATTTTTCTTATATTAATAATACTCTATAATTTGTATAATGTCAAAAAGGACTTTCACTTTCTACCAGCACCACCACCATCAGTTTGTCCACCATTTCCTTGAAAACCTTCACTTTCACTTGTTTCAGTTTGATGTATTCCACAGATTTCCATTTTACGATCATATAAGAAATTTAAGCCAAAATTTAATAGTGTTGGCAAAGCAAATATTACGATACATAAGACAAATCTTCTTATTGTCTTTTTCGTTGCTTTAGTGATTATTTCTTGATCGCTTGATGCTGTTGCTGATACAAAATCCACAACTGATAAGGCAATCAAAAGAATTATAGCCACATATCTCACTACTTTAAAAGCAAATACCAAATAATATGCTGGCGTACCAGGAGTATCTGGATTATTAAACAAACTATAGCAATTATCTGCCCCAGGAAAAGGTATTGTTTCTATATGAGTTATATTTGCATTTACATCACCCTCAGCAGCGTTCCAATCAGTTACTGTATCAACTTCCTTATAACTATCACTAACTTTACTATTAGATAACGTTGCTGTATTACCATAAATATATTCATATAAATTTGTCGGACATTGACTAGGACTTTTTTCAAATGATGGATGAAATTGAACTGTATTATAATATGGATTAGTTCCACTAACAGTTTCATCAGTATAATAAGTAATTATATATTGGCCAACCCGACATCTAAATTTTTCTTGTTTACCAGGATTACTTTCTGTTCCTTGGGTTATTTGTACAAATTTTTTAGCCCCATCAAAATTACTACTAGAAATTTTCCCCATTGGATAATAATCTTCATTAAAATAAATTGTTGATGGACAAGTTGTAGCGTCAAAATTTATACCGGTAAAATTTGAGGCATCATTTACACTATTATAACATTTTGAGTTTGTGCCATCACAAAATTCAACGTAACTATTATCGTTGAAAAAAAGACGATATTCTGGTGTTTTATCCCCAGCTTTAGAGACATATTCACAAGAAAATCTTTCCTTAGCATATGTAGGTAAAGTATTAAAAACAATAATAGAAACTATAAAACATATATATCTAAAATATTTCATTCTTCACCACATTTCCACCTTTATTTGAAATAAAATTTAACAAAAATATTATAACAAAATATTTCATAGGTGTAAATGGAAGAATAACTAAATATTAATTTTCAGTTTGGTGTATTCCACAGATTTCCATTTTGCGATCATATAAGAAATTTAAACCAAAATTTAATAGTGTTGGCAAAGCAAATATTACGATACATAAGACAAATCTTCTTATTGTCTTTTTCGTTGCTTTAGTGATTATTTCTTGATCACTAGATGCTGTTGCTGATACAAAATCCACAACTGATAAGGCAATCAAAAGAATTATAGCTACATATCTCACTACTTTAAAAGCAAATACCAAATAATATGCTGGTGTACCAGGAGTATTTGGATCATTAAACAAACTATAGCAATTATTTGCTCCAGGAAAATACATGGTAATTAGCGTTTTAACATCGGCAACTTTATATGTAATATCTTCTCCTGGCATAGAATCATTATTAATGTCTCCTATATAATAAGTTGAATCATTATATGTAGGATTAGTAGATAATCTAATTTCGCCAATTTTGTTATCATCAAGCCATATTTTATCAATTGACTCGCCCAATATTTCATATCTAACTAAATCATCAACAATGACTGGCCATCCACTATCATCTTCTGTAACAGTTTTTATACTTACACCACCATTAACAGAACTATCAGCTTTTTTAATTAAAAAATATTTTTTAATTTTTGTTCCGCTTTTATAGTATCCTAGTTCTATTCCAATTTTACCAGAATTAGGGTCGGGATCTTTTTCTAAAGACTTACAACTTATGGCACATTCTTTAGAACATTTAGAATTAGTTTCACAGTTATTAGAATTGCCAGTAGAACCATTGCCTCCACTAGAGCCAGTACCTCCACTAGATGTAATTATATATGAACTACAATAATTCATTCTGACACAGTCTTCGGTTCTAAAGTCACTTATTAATCCTGCTTGAGCATCAGTATTAATATAAATATTAGTTGGACAGCCACCCGTAGATTTATACTTATTGAAAAAAGCTTGAGCTTCACTACTTGAAATCCTTATTTCTCTACCATTGTAGCTTATTGTTCCATTGAATTTAGTATTTGGCCCAATTATCGTTTTGGTAGTACTATCTAAGCTGACTGTAACTCCATTATTATTAGCTCTAATATTTATTGTGCTTAAATCATCTAGCATATTAGAATTAGCTTTATACGTACAATTAATTCCATTGCCTTTTAATAAATCGCCATATTGACTTTTAACATCATCCCATTTAACTGCACATCCCGCCAAAGCAGTTATAAAAAAAGTTAAAATAAATATTTTCAAATAGGTTTTTATTTTCATAACTTTGCTCCTTCATATTATTATATTTTCATTTTATCAAAACTCAATTATCTAGTCTATATAAAAAATAGCACTATGGCTATTTTTCAGTCAATCACTATTTGATTAATGTTCATCTGATGAACAATTATTAAATGGATGCATTAGGCAATTCATACATTCATTATAATTATCTTTATCATATATTAAAGAATTAATATTTATAACATTTATTAAAGCCTTTAATAAATTTGGAACCAAAAATACTACTATACCTGCGACAATTCTTCTCATAAGAGCTCCCGTGGCTTTAGAATTAGCTTTTTCATCATTAGATGAGAGAGCTTTACCAAAATCAATCATTCCTAAAATAATAATTATAAGAGGAACAATATCAGTAGCTAAAACTATCGCTTTGCCAATAACAATAACAGCATTTCTAGTTCCTTCAATTGCACAAGCATGATCATAATCTTGACTCGGTGTTGAAGGGGTAAAATGCCATTCTGGATCAGTATTAGGATGTAATGTACCTGGCTCATCTTCCTCTTCTTCTGTTTCAGTTTCTGAGCCTGGAGATTCAGTAACACCGCCACCATATCCATTACCAGCCCCACCATAATCTTCATTAACAGTTGGCTCTTGACAAGCATATACTGTATAATTGTAACTTGTTTGTCCTTCTTTTTTTGCTTCTAAAGCAACCATGACTGTACCACTCGGACAAGTAATTGAAGGAGTTTGAGCACTTGAGTTTATATTTCTAGCATATACACAAGCATATCTTTGCTTCGAATAATTCACAAAAGAAACTAATTTTCTACCAATTGATCCTGGTCCATCAGGACAACCACCACTAATTACATTTGAATATGTTTGATTACTATCAAATTTGGCTACATACTCATATTTTGGTTTTCTACACAAATAGATAGTATAATTACTATCACTTGAAGTATGAGGTGCTACCTCATACCCAGATTGGCATTTAACTCCTGAAGCGCTACTAATTCCTCCTAATGTCCGATATACACATCCATAATATGTAGCTTTTCCATCAGAAACTTGCTTTTTACTGTCGGAATTTGGACAACTAGAAACCGAAACATAATTATGTCCTTTTGATAAAGATACAGTGTAATCAGCTGCTAAAACTTTTTCTCCAGCCAAAATAATATATATAAAAACCATTAATAAAAAGTATTTTAAAAATTTCATTAAACCTTTTTTATTCATAATAATTCCTACCTATAAAAAATTATAACATAACATTTAATTAAAATAAAACACTTTTGAAATTGAATTAGAAAATATTTTAGATAAAAATTAGTATTATTTTCTTTAAAATTATGTTATACTTTTTTTAAGGTTTATCCTTAAATAAAAGAATATTAAAAATTAAATACATATTTTAGGAGGTAGTAAGATGTTGCTAGATTTTATAAGCATACTTAATATTGGTGATATTATCGAAAGACCAATTGTTTCATTCCTTTTATGGATTGATTCAGTTGGCTATTGGGCATTTAATTTATTTTATAGAACTTTTATAAGACTTGCCCAAAACCAATTGTTTAGAGCTGACACTTTTGAAAACATCTATGAAAATATGTATATTATTATGGGTGTAGTTGCTTTATTCTTAATATCTTATTTGCTTCTTAAAGCCATGGTTGACTCCGATGCAAGTCAAAGCAATAAACAGCTTCGAGAAATGGGAGTTAGATTTATTGTTGCCATGGTTGCTACTATTTTTTTACCAACACTATTTTATTTTTTAATTGATGTTCAAAATGCTTTACTAGAATATAATGTTGTTCCCAAATTTATTCTAGAAGCGGAAGAAGTACAAATCCAGTATGTTAGCGAAGAAGGAGAAAATGAAGGGGAACCAGTCCATGTTGATAAGGAAGATGTCGATTTAACTTCAGAGATTTTAAACTTAAGATCTAATCAAATGGTAGCAACAATTATAAGCGGTTTAATGTATCCTTTAAAAAGAGATGCTGATACTTATGATGGTGAACCAGCGGAAATCCACGATGGAAGATACTATGAAGAATGGAACTGCGAAGAAGGTACTGCAGATAGCGCTTGCCCTGATAGTCAAAAAGAGGAATGGACAACTGATGTTTCTGAATGGTGGGACGGAAAACATCAAGTATTATCTGGAGTTGGAGGATGTGCGGTCGCAGGTGGAATTTTAACTATTATAGCTCTCGCAACCGCAGCAGCTGGCCCAATAGCATTAACAACAGGACTTCTTGTATGTGCACTTGGAGCCGGAATAGGAATTACCGGCGGATCTTTAATCGCAGAAATTAATGCTTCAGAATATACTTGGACAAATGCTCTTGAAGCAATTACAATTTATGGCAATTTTTCCCAAATTTCACTATTTGCTGATGAAATAGTTCAAGGAAATTTTCATTATACTCCAATTATTTCAACTATTGTTATTGGAATATTAGTAGTGTTAATAATCGGTTTCTGTATTGATGTCGTAGTAAGACAAGCTAAACTGGTTTTCTATCAAATGCTTGCTCCAATATGTTTTATGATAAGTGTTATTCCTAGTAAAAAGGATTTAATGAAAACTTGGTTTAAAAAAGTTATTAGTATTTGGCTCGAGGTGTTCATAAGAATTGCTGTTGTTTGCTCAATAGTCTTATTAGTAGGAAGAATTAATTTTAGCGAACTAACTAAAATTTCCCATCCAATTTTATCGACAATAACAATTTTAGGTATAGTTATTTTTGCTAAACAAATTCCTAAAATTATTAAAGATTTAACAGGTTTAGATTCTGGCAACATCAAACTAAATTTAAGAGAAAAATTAGCAGAAGGTGGCTTTTTTGCTGGTGCTGGTTTAGTTATTGGTGGTACAAAAAGACTTGCTAGAGGAATTGGTGGCGAAGTTAGAAACAACTTTGAACAAGATGAAAAAGGTAAGTGGCATAGAAAAACTACAGATGCCGAAGGAAATGAAATTAAACATCCTAACTGGCGGATAGCAGGAAGTTTTGTTACAGGAGCTGTAAAATCTGTCCCTGGTGTCATATCAACTCAAGTGGGATCTGCTGTTAGTGGCTATAAAGCAAAAAATTGGAAAGATATGATGAGTGGAGTAAATGCTTCGGTATCTAAATCAGAAAAACATAGTAAAGCCATGAGTAAATATATTGCTGACCATGGCGGCACAACGTCAGGAGTAGCTAAAGCTCTTGGTAAAGATGCTATAGATTTATTCTTAGGATTTGTTGGATTCGAACCAAATTATGATACTTTAAAAGAACAAAAAGAAGCTGTTAACGAATTATCTAAAACCCTTAGTGCAATCAAAGCAATTCTTGAGGATTATGTTGGTAAACATAAACATGAATTTTATGCGGCAGATGGCCAAATCATCGGGGCCGATGGAAATATGGTAAAAGTAACTAAAGATATAATTGATGATTATCAAAAATGGAGAACAGCAATGGAAAACGCCAAGGCTGCAAAAGAAAAAAATGATGAAGCTGCAGTTAATAAGTATAATGAAATGGCGCAAAAACTTGCTCAAAGTGCTTTAAGTAAAAATGTTAAATTGGACGAATTTGAAGCAAAATATAAAGATCATCGTCTAGATGTAATGGAAGCTAAAATTGAAGAATACATAAAAAACGGCGCCTCAGCTGAAAAGATTGCTGATGCAAAAAAGAATTTTAATAAAGCACTGAAAGATATTACCGATGCTTTTGTTGGCGATGCTCAATTCCATTATGGTGCTGAACACGAAGCAAGTCGTATAAGTTCCACTATTGGTACATTAAATCAACAATTAGAGCAACTTAGTAATTCAGCTGTTGTTAAATATTTTCATGAACATGAAGGAATTCAAGAGAAACTCATCGATACAATTGATGAAAACACTAAAAATTTTATCAAGGGTTTAAAAAATGCTACTGAAGACTCAGCAGCAATTGTAGATCAACAAATTTCCAAATTGCAAATAGCTAATTCTAAAAAAGCAGGAAATAAAAATAGTTAAGAGGTAATCTATGATAACAGTATTTTTAGTTATATATATAATTATATTTCTCTTAGATTACTTCTTACTTAAAAGATTTAAAGTACTTATGATTAATGAATATGATTACTTAATTGCTAGATTTAAATTAAAAGATAATGATAAAGAGCGAAAAAGATCAAAATTAATTTGTAGTTTACTGAATGCTTTAATTATATCATTAGTATCTACATTCATTATATACATTAAATGGTCTTTATATTTAAAGTTTCCATTAGCGTTCGTTTTATTAGTAATCTTAATTTATACTATTTATGGTTTATACGGAATTATTTTAAGGAGTAAACAAAATGAAAAAAAAGGAAAAGGAAGCAATCCAAAATCAAAATCAAAAACCAGTAAAAAATAATAATAAAGCTTATTTTATTCAAAGTATATTATTTTCTTTATTATTCTTAATAATCCTTATTTTAAAATTAGAGATGACTTTTAGTTTAGTATTTTTACTAATTAGTATAGTTCTTACCATAATTTATGGCTATAGATATTTTAAAGATAATTCCAATGATGATTAAATTCGCAAAAATTGCGAATTTTTTTCTTCTTCGACAAAAAGTGACAAAATAAACATATCACATTTGCTATAATACATCCTCATTGGAGGAATTATTATGCATGAACAAGATTATTTTAATGAAATAAGAAGTATTATTGAAAATGTGGAAGTAAATAAAAAAATTAGAGAATACAAAAATAATTATGAAGATTTAATGACCAAATGGAATATTGGCAAATTACTGGTAGAAGCCCAAGGTGGAAAAACAAGAGCCAAGTATGGAGATAACTTAATAAAAAGATGGTCAGAAATATTTGTGAATGAATATGGAAAACAATATAGTGTTACAAATTTAAAATATATGAGACAATTTTATTCAGTATTCTCAATTGGTCAACCAGTGGTTGGCCAATTAACATGGTCTCACATCATCAAATTATTACCCATTAAAAATGAAAATGAAAGAAATTATTATATTAACCAAGTTATTTTAAATAATTTGTCTAAAAGAGAATTAATTAATGAAATTAAAAGTAAGGCCTTCGAAAGATTATCCTATGCCGATAAAGAAAATATTAAATTAATAACTAGTGAAGAAGATAAATATAATTTAACACTTTCTGATATGATTAAAGATCCCATTATTATTAAAACGGATAAAGATATAAATCATTTAAATGAAAAAGCTATTCATAAATTGCTTATTGAAATGCTAGAGCAAAGATTTCTAGAGTTAGGTTTAGGATTTGCTCTAGTTGGTCATGAATATAAAATTATTGATAATGATTCTACATATAAAATAGACATGCTTTTCTTTAATTATTTACTTAATTCTTTCATAGTGGTAGAAGTTAAAAATACTTTACTTAAATCCCAAGATATTGGCCAAGTTGAGTTTTATACTAAACTTATTGACAACAAATTAAAACAATCTAATCATAATCCTACTATTGGTCTTATTATGGTTAAAAAGAAAAATAAATTAGTCATGGAATATTCTACTTTAAAAGATAATCTGTTTATAACTTCTTTTAACCTAATTAATAATTAATGATAAATAATCATAGCGCTAAAACAATATAATTGTTCTTCGCCACTTACCCCAATAGCCACTTGATACTTTATATCAATTACATCAATATCTTTAGCCAAAAAATCATTAACACTTGTTTCCAAATCTCTTTCACATTCTTCATCAATTACCTTTACTTTCATTATCCTCACCATTAATAATATAGCAAATTTTCTAAGTATTTTTTGTCAAAATATAGAATTTAACCTTATAAATAATGAAAAATTAAAATTTCTATGCTATAATTTTTTAGAAGGTGGTTGGCAATGGAAAACAAAATATATATTTTTGGACATAAAAAACCAGATACTGATAGTGTTTGTAGTGCCATTGGGTTATCGCACTTACAAAATGCTTTAGGAAACCCTAGTGAGCCAAGAATTTTATCCGAAATAAATGATGAAACTAAATATGTTTTAAAAAAGTTTAAAATTGCCATTCCGGAAATCTTAAATGATGTAAAATTACAAATAAAAGATATAAACTATCACAAAAATTTTATGGTAGATATTAAAGAATCAGTTTATAATGCTTTCTTTTTAATGCAAGAAAATGATATGAGTACTATTCCAGTTATCAATGAAAATGGAACTTTTGCGGGTGCTTTTGCCATGAAAGATATTGCCAAAAAAGAAATCCTCGGAGATAATCATTTTTTGAAAACTTGCTATGACCACATTCTTAAAACTATTGATGGCGAAGAAATATTAAGATTTGATGAAGAAATTGATGGCGAAATAGTTAACATTGGTATTAGAAGTTCGGCAGTTTACAATAGTGATATTTTCAATAATCGCACTATATTAATAATTGGGGATAGACATTCCATTATTGAAGACGCTATTAATAAAAAAATTAAATTAATTGTGGTCACTTCAGGAAAAAAAGTCAAAGAGGAGCATTTAGAATTAGCCCAAAAAAATAAAGTTAATATTATCTATACTAATAAAAATTCTTATGATACTCTACTTACAATTAGTTTTGCTAATTATATTGAAAGCTACCGCTATACAAAAGAATTAGTCTGTGTTAATGAAAATACTTATATTTCAGATTTTAATGAAATAGTCAACAAGACAAGACATAGTTATTACCCAATCATCGATAAACATAACCATTGTCTAGGTTTAATTAAGTTATCAGATTTAAGAGATAGTAATCCAAAATGCGTCTTTTTAGTTGATCATAATGAAATGAGTCAAAGTGTGGAAGGATTAGAAGAAGCCAAAATTGTGGGTATTGTCGATCATCATAAATTAGGCACTTTAGGCACTATGGAACCAATTAATTTTCGAAATATGACAGTAGGTAGCACTTGCACCATTGTTCATGAATTATTTAAAGAAAATAAAATTAAAATACCTGAAGATATTGCTTCATTATTACTTGCGGGAATTATATCTGATACTCTAATGCTTAAAAGTCCTACTACTACTAAGATAGATGAACGCGTAGTAGAAGATTTAGTTAAAATAACTAATCTTAATCCCGAAAAATTAGCCATCGAAATGTTTAAAGCCAATGATGCTATCAAATCTAAAAATTTAAAAGAAATAATTTATATGGATTTTAAAACTTTTGTTATTGATAAAACTCTTATTGGTGTAAGCCAAGTAACAACTTTAAATGCCAAAGCCATCTTAAAACAAAAGAATAGTTATATTAGATTTTTAAATAAAGAAGCTAATAATAAAAATTTTGATATTATGGTTTTAGCCATTACTGATATCTTTAAAAACGGATCTTATATCCTATTTAATGAAAAAGCAAAAGATATTTTAAAAGAGGCTTATAATGAGAAATTTGAGGAAGGAGATTTCATCGAAGGAATGGTTTCTCGAAAGAAACAAATATTACCACCAATTATTAGTGTTTTAAAATAGGACTATTAAGTCCTTTTTATATGGTAATTAAGAAAATAAGTGATATAATATTTTTAAGTAAAGGAGTTATTTTATGGCAAAGAAAAATACCATTTGGCAAAATACTATTTTCATTTTTTTCGCTATTTTAACAACTATTTCATTTACATTAAATATTTATAATTTAGATAAACTTATAAAAAATATTTCTTTTACCAGTACTAGTGCTAGTATTGAAAGCAATTTAACAATGTATGGGCCTTTTAAAGTTGGGGCTTTAATGCTTTTAATTTTAGTTATATTCTTTTATCTTTTATATAAAAGATATTATAATAAAAATAAAAGTAATAGTTTTATTTTTATTATTTTAGCGGCCTTATTTTCTTTATTTATGCTATTTGGTTATAGTTATAGTGTTACTAATAGTTGGGATTTAATTTTTGGCAGTATTCCTTTATTCATTTTATCTATTTTTATTTTTATTGGTTACTATGTCTTTTTTAAAGTTGTTATTAATTTAATTTATGATTTTCTTACCAAAATAAAATTAGAAGAAAAAACAGCTAAAAATAAAATATTAAACTATCTTTTTAATGAACATCCTTTTCGAAGCACTTTTATTATTTTATTTATTTGTTGGCTTCCTTATATTATAGCTTTTTATCCCGGGATATTATCTCCTGATCCATCAAACCAAATTAAACAATTCTTTAATTTAGATACCCAATACCGTGAATATGTCGTAATGATTGATGAAAATGTACCTATTACTAATCATCATCCCGTTTTACATACCGTTATCCTAGGCACTTTAACCTATCTGGGCCGGGCTTTAGGAAGTGCAAATGCGGGAATATTTATGTATTCTATTATGCAAATTATTCTTTTACTATCTTTACTTTCTTACACAATTTACTATATGAAGAAATTAAATACGCCTTACCTAATTAGAATTATTAGTTTAATTATTTATGCTTTTGTGCCAATTTATCCTTTATATGCTATGTCAACTTTAAAAGATGTTATCTTTGCTATTTTAGTTATCTTTTATATTATGAAATTATATGAATGTATTAAATATGCTGGAAGCGATTATTACAATAAAAAGAATATATTTATACTAATTATTTTAATGTTATTAATAACCCTATTTAGAAATAATGGTATCTATTTAATATTAATGTCATTTCCTTTTTTACTTATTATAGACCATAAAAACATTAAAAAGATTATCTTTACTTTATTAATTCCCATTCTTGGTTATTATAGTTTTACCAATGTGTTACTTCCTTACTTAAAAGTTACTCCCGGAAGTATTAGAGAAGTTTTATCTATTCCTTTTCAACAAACAGCAAGATACGTTAAAGAATATCCTGAGGAAGTTAGTGAGGAAGAGAAAAAAATTATTGATAAAATTTTAACTTATGATACTCTAGCGGAAAGATATAAACCCGAAATATCTGACCCCGTTAAAAATGCTTATAATAAATACGCTACTAAAGACGATTTAAAAGCCTACTTTAAAGTATGGTTTATAGATTTCTTTAAACATCCTAATGTTTATTTAGAAGCCACCATTAATAATACTTATGGATATTTTTATCCTGATCAAAAGAAATGGTATGTTTACTTTAGTTATGATAAAAGATTAAAAGAAACGGGCGAAATTGATTATCATTACAATAAACTAAAAGATTTAAGAAAAGGCCTTAGTTCCTATGCTTCCGTCTTCCCTTACATTCCAGGGATTGGCAGTCTTGTCAGTATTGGTTTTTGTACTTGGCTTTGTATGATGATGTTTGCTTTTCTTATTAAGGCTCAAAAATATAAATACTTAATCTATTTTACCCCAGTTATATCTCTCATCTTAGTTTGTATAGCCTCACCCGTTAATACTTATTTTCGCTATACCTTAGGCTATACATTTGCCATACCAATTTTAATTAGTTTAACTCTAAATGTTATAAATGAATCGAAGAAAGAAGGAAAGAAAAAATGAAAAAAATTGCGGTTTTAATACCATGTTATAATGAAAGTCAAACTATTGAAAAAGTTGTTAAAGATTTTAAAGAAGCTTTACCAGAAGCCGATATCTATGTTTATGATAATAACTCGACTGATGGCACAGATAAAATTGCCAAAAAAGCCGGAGCCATTGTCAGATATGAATATCGCCAAGGAAAAGGAAATGTTATTCGCAGTATGTTTAGAGATATTGATGCCGATTGCTATTTAATGATTGATGGCGATGATACTTATCCCGCCATTCATGCTAAAGAAATGTGCAATTTAGTTTTAGATGGGAAAGCTGATATGGTAGTAGGAGATCGTTTATCTAGTACTTATGCCCAAGAAAATAAACGATTATTTCATAATTTTGGCAATAACTTAGTTAAATTTTTAATTAATTTAATTTTTAAAACTAATGTTAAAGATATTATGACCGGTTATAGAGCTTTTAGTTACGAATTTGTGAAAGGTTTTCCCGTTTTATCTAAAGGCTTTGAAATTGAAACGGAAATGACTATTCATGCGGTTGATAAAAATTTTAAAATTAAAGAAGTTCCCGTTACTTATCGTGATCGTCCAGAAGGAAGTGTTTCCAAACTTAATACCTACTCTGATGGTTTAAAAGTTTTAAGAACTATTGAAACATTATTTAAAGAATACAAACCCGGATTATTTTTTAATATTATTGCTTTATTTTTCTTAATTATTACTTTCATATTAGGTATTCCTCCTTTTGTCGAATACTTTAAAACTGGCTTAGTTTTAAGATTTCCTAGTTTAATCGTCGCTTCCATATCTTTAGTTATCGCCCTCCTTCTTTGGATTACGGGTATTATTCTTGAAGTCATTGCGAAAAAACATAAGCAAATGTATGAATTATATTTAAATTCTTTAAGGAGAAATAATGATTAAAAAATTACTTAACAATAACTTAATAAAACAAATTCTAAAATTTGGCATAGTGGGAGGACTTGCCTTTCTAATAGATTATGGCGTTTATACTCTTCTTATTTCCGTCTTTGATGTCTATTATATCATTGCCTCCATCATATCATTTACTCTATCAGTTATTTTTAATTATATTTTAAGCATTAAATGGGTATTTGATGTTAAGAAAAAACAAGGAGTAAAAGAATTTATTATTTTTGTCATATTAAGTATTATTGGTTTAATATTAAATTCAATTATTCTTTATTTATCAGTAGAACTAATGCATATTCATAAATTAATAGCCAAGATTATCGCGACATTTATTGTCATGATTTATAATTTTATTACGAGAAAGATATTTGTTGAAAAGTAAAAGGAACAAAAATCGTTCCTTTATTTTTTAGTGTGAGTTTGTAGATTTAAGATATTATAACTTTTATCATTCCTCCTTACATTATTTATCATACTGAATTTTTATGTTGATTTAGTGAGGAACAAAAGAAATTTTAAAGAGGTATCTTAAAATAGAAAGTTGAACCCTTATTAATTTGCGTATTTACACCATATTCAAAATTATGCTTGCTAAGTATTTCTTTAACAATTGATAAACCTAATCCTGTGCTAACAATATTCCTTTGATGATTCTTTTCATTCTTATAATACTTGTCCCAAATATAAGGAAGTTCTTCTTTTTTAATTCCTTTGCCAGTATCAATTACCTCCACTAAATAATCTTTTTCTTCTTTAGTTATTTTTATTTTAACCACTTTATCTTTGCCAGTATAATTAATGGCATTATTTAAAAGATTATAGATAACTTGATTAATCTTATCTTTATCCGCATTAACTAGCACTTTCTTAGGCATTTCTAAAATAAAATTATAATTTTCTAAATATTCCATAACTTCATATCTTTTAATTATCTTTTTTATTTCTTTAACCAAATCATATTTTTCATAATTATAAAGGTATTCATTGTTTTGAACTTTAGAAAGTTCTAAAATATCATTTACTAAGTTAGTAAGCCGATCAACTTCTTCCATGATAATATCTAAATGTTCTTGCATTTTTTCGGGATCTTTATAAGAAATATCTTTAATCATTTCGGCATAAGCTTTAATCATGGTTAAAGGTGTTTTTAAATCATGGGAAACATTAGCCATTAAATCTCTTTTTATTTCATCACTCTTTTTTAATTCTTTTTGTACTTCTTCCAAAGTTTGCGATAATTCTTCAATTTCTAATACCCCATTTTTCGGGAATTTATTATCATATTTTCCTAAACCAATATTTTTAGCTTTATGAGTTATTTCTTTAATTGGCTTCGTTGTCTTTTTGGCAATAAATAAAGAAATTAAAATAGAACAACCAATCATAAGGAAAACAAAATAAATTAATTGGCCTTTAAAAACTTTAACAAAAGTTGAAGCACTTTCTAGATTGCTATAAATAAAAACATTTTTATTATTAGTTTTAATTGCGTATAAAATACCATTTGTTCTAGTCATAGGATTAAATATTTGATAATAATTACTTATATCTTGAGAATCAATAAAATTGTTAATAATTTTATTTAAAGATTTATTTTTATTATTTAACATACAACCATTTTGCATCGTATTATAATTGAATGTTACATTATCTTCATTTAGTACACTAATACATACTTCATTATCATAAGCTAATTTCTCCGATAGAATATAAGTATCTTCATTACTTTGTGTATAAATACTAACTATTTCATTTAATTTTTTAATTTGAAATTTCTTATATAATGTTTTAAAACCAACTGACATATAAAGCCAGATAAAAAGAATTATCCCCACATTAAATAATAGGATAAATAAAAGTGTTTTAAATTCGATTCCTTTTAATTTACTTTTTATCTTCAATTTTATAACCCATTCCTCTTACTGTTTTAATGACATCTCGGTATTTTCCTAGCCTTGCTCTTAACGTTTTAATATGCGTATCTACAGTTCGATCATCACCATAAAAATCATATCCCCATATATTGGATAATAAATTTTCTCGCGATAAAGCAATATTTTTATTTTCCATTAAATATTTTAATAAATCATATTCTTTAGGTGTTAAAGTTATCAACTTATCATCAACATAAACTTCATGTGCTAAATCATCTATTTTAATACCCCCTAGGGATAAAGTATTTTCTTTGCCATTTCTTTTAATAACCGCTTTAACTCTTGCCACAAGTTCTTTAGGACTAAAGGGTTTAGTTACATAATCATCAATTCCTAAATCAAAGCCGATAAGCTTATCATATTCTTCACTACGAGCCGAAAGCATGATGAAAGGAATATCATGTTCTTTTTTTATTTCTTTACAGGCGGTATAACCATCCATTTTCGGCATCATAATATCCATGATAACTAAATCTATCTGATTATTTTTAACCACATTAATAGCTTTTTCGCCATCTTCAGCTTCATAAACATTAAAACCATCAAGATTTAAATATTCTTTAATAACACTTCTAATAAGTTCTTCATCATCAACGACTAAAATATTCACGAAAATCACCTATAAAAATAGTATAACATAATTGTGATAAATAAATGAAAAATAAAATAACCTTTTGGACATTTTTCTATTGTAATACTTTAATAATTTATAACAAAAAATAACAGAGTTAATAGGCTTCTTCGTAAAGAATACCATCTCTGTTTTCATTTTGGATATATATCCTAGATAATCTTTGTCTTCTATCTTCCCTAAAGTATAACCTTAACCATACTTTCATTCAAGTTATAGAAGGCTGGACGAACCGCATTCGTATTGTTCAAATTGTTCCAGTCAACAGTCCCGTTATTATTCACATTCCACGCATTGTAATTGCCATTGTTGTAACCATACCTACGCTTTAATATCAAGATTACCTATAATTATTATAAATCATTTAATCTTTATTTTTAACTACTAATTTTTCTAATTCTTTAATACTTAATTTAGTATATTGAGCTATTTTTTCTAAAGGAACATTATCGTTAATCATCGAAATAGCGGTATTTCTAATAGTATCTTTAGATGCCATTTTCATTCCTTTTTTTAATCCATCTTGATAAGCATTCTTCTTAATTATTCGCTCCATTAAAGCATTCTCTTCTTTTGGTGTCATTAAATTTGTTATGGTTCCATCTTCATTAAATCTTAACATCTTCTCTTCCACCTCTCTTACTTTTCTATCCTTCTTCGCTAAGGCCTTTATCTCTTCTCTATTTGATCCGAGCATTGTTAAGTAGATATGTCTCTTGTCTCCTCTTATATTTTTATCATACCACTTATCTTTATATCCCGCAATATTCACATTTATGATGTTAATCCTTTTTTAAAATGTCAGTATAAAATTTTTTTAAAATGTCAGTTTTAATATGCTAGAATATATCTTTGG
>CANQXW010000026.1 GCA_947627925.1 uncultured Bacilli bacterium
GTTAAAATTCAATAAAAAAACAAGTATTTATGCTACTTGCAGAACTATTTTTTATTATCATGTGATAAACTTGGGAGGAAGTATCTAAAATCAAAGAAAGTTATACAGGGGAGTTCTTAAAGAAAATACTTTCTAAAGAGAAATAATGTCAAAAAGACAACCAAGTTATTCACAGGTTGTCTTTTTTGTTTTATAATAAATATGGAGAGTGAATATATGAATCCCATTATGTTTACTATTGGTAATATCGAAATTAGATGGTACTCAGTTTTGCTTTTAGTTGCTATCTTTTTAGCCATCATTCTTTTAATTAGAGAAGGAAAAAGATTTAATATTCCCCAAAGTTTTTTATTTGATTTAGCTTTTTGGGTTATTATCTTTGGCCTTATTTCGGCGCGTCTTTATTACTGTATTTTTAATTTTTCTTTATATAAAGATAATTTATTAGATATATTTAAAATATGGGAAGGTGGACTAGCTATTCATGGTGGCTTAATCGGTGGTTTAATTACTTTAATAGTTTATTGCAAAAGATATAATATTAATGCTTTTAAAATAACCGATATGACAGTGGTTCCTCTACTTTTGGCCCAAGCTATTGGCCGGTGGGGTAATTTCTTTAATGGGGAAGCTCATGGTGTAGCAACTACTTATTATCATTTAAAAGAGTTACATATTCCCGAAAAAATAATTGAAGGAATGAAAATTGGTAATGTTTATTATCATCCGACCTTTTTATACGAAAGTCTTTATTGTTTCATTGGCTTCATTATTTTACTATTTGTAAGAAGAATAAAATATTTAAAAAGAGGCCAACTTACTTGTATTTATTTAATGTATTATTCTGTCGGTCGTTTCTTTATTGAAGCCTTAAGAACAGATTCATTAATGCTTGGAGGCTTTAGGGCGGCTCAAATTGTATCGATAGTTTTATTCTTGGCTGGTTTAATCTTCTTTATTATTATCAGTCGTAAAGGGGTCTTCGAAGATTTATATAATGAAGGGGAAAACAAACCTATTAAAATGTAGAAAGGTGATTTTATGTATGATTTAATAGTTATTGGTATGGGTATTGGAGGGATAACCGCCGGTATTTATGCCAAAAGAGGAAATTTAAATGTGCTATTATTAGATTCGGGCATGCCGGGAGGAATGCTTAATAATATTGAACAAATAAGTAATTATCCTGGCCTTTTGAATGTTAAAGGATCGGATTTTGCGGATATGTTATTTAGTCAAGTTAAAGATTTAGAAATTCCTTATAAATTAGAAAGTGTTACGGAAATTAAAGTTTGCGAAGATAAAAAAGTAGTTGTAACAAATAAAGGAGAATATGAAGGCCAAAATGTTATTATTGCGACCGGAACTAAACCAAAATATTTAGGACTCGATAATGAAAAAGATTTATTAGGAAGAGGCATTAGTACTTGTGCAACTTGCGATGGAGCTTTCTATAAAGATAAAGTTGTGGCCGTGGTCGGAAGTGGTAGTAGTGCGTTACAAGAGTCTTTATATTTAGCCAAAATTGTGAAAAAAATTTATCTTTTAAACAGGAAAGATAAATTTAAAGGCGAAAAAATATTAGAGAAAAAAGTTAGGGCTAAAGAAAATATTGAAATCATTTGTAATGTTAATATTAAAGAATATCATGAAAAAGAAGGAAAAATAGAAAAGATAACTTTAGATAATGGCCAAGAATTAGAAGTTGATGGCGTCTTTATTTATATTGGTTATAAACCAAATACGGAAATATTTAGAGATTTAGATATTTTAGATGATCAAGGTTATGTGATAGTAAATGATAAATATGAAACTAAAATTCCCGGAATATATGCCATTGGGGATGTTATTAAAAAAGATATTTATCAATTAGTGACAGCTGCCAATGATGGCATTTATGCAGTTAGTAATATTTCCAAAATAAATAATTAATTTAAGAGAAATTAAGGTAAATAATAGGCTATTTATCTTTTTTTTGGTATAATTGTTTTGTAGGTGAAAGATATGGTTGTACGAACTTGGGAAGACTATGAAATATTAAAAACAAGTAAGGGAATGAAATTAGAAAGATGGAAAGACATTTATCTTTTAAGACCGGATCCCGTGATTACTTGGGATTTAGGTGATTTTTCGGAATATAAAGTTGATGCTGTTTACCACCGGAGTAATACGGGTGGCGGACACTGGGAAAATAAAAATAAAATCAAAGATTCCTGGGTTGTTAATTATCACGATTTAAAATTTTTAATTAAAGAAATGGGTTTTAAACACACCGGATTATTTCCCGAGCAAGCTCTTAACTGGGATTTTGCTAGAGAAAAAATAAAGGCTTCCAAAAGAGAAATCAAAGTTTTAAATTTGTTTGCTTATACGGGAGGGGCCACAGTAGCGTGTCTTAAAGAAGGAGCGTCAGTTACGCATGTCGATTCTTCTCGAGGTATGATTGAATGGGCAAAAGAAAATGTTAAATTAAATCATTTAGAGGATATGCCAGTTCGTTATTTAGTTGATGATGTTATTAAATTTGTGAAAAGAGAAATTAGAAGAGGCAATAAATATGATGCCATTATCATGGATCCTCCTAGTTATGGAAGAGGTTCTAATGGCGAAGTTTGGTCTTTAGAAAATGATTTAGAAAATTTAATTAAACTTTGCAAAGAGATTTTAGCTGATGATTTTCTATTCTTTATCATTAATACTTATTCGGCTAATTTGCCAAAAGAGTCTCTTGAAGCTTTAATTGCCATTAATTTTCCTAATAAAAATTTTATCGTTGATGATTTATGCTTGCCGATTAAAGATGTTAAGTATCATTTAGCATGTGGGATAACGGGACGGATTACGAATGAATAACTTAAACGTTTTATATGAAGACAATCATATCATCGTTGTCGAGAAAAAAGCTAATGTTTTATGTCAAAGTGATTATACGAAAGATTTAGATTTACTTACAATGGTTAAAAGTTATATTAAAGAAAAATATCAAAAGCCCGGGAATGTCTACCTTGGATTAGTTCATAGACTAGATCGCCCAGTCGGGGGCATTATGGTTTTTGCCAGGACCAGTAAAGCGGCAAGAAGACTATCCCAAATGATTCAAAATCATGAAATGACTAAAGAATACCTTTTAGTTTGTCATGGTAAAGTTAATGATGAAGGTATTATGGAAGACTATATTACCAAAAAAGAAGAAGTAAGCTATATTTCGAATGAAAAAGAAGGCAAATATGCTAAATTAGAATATCAATTACTCGATTATCAAAATGATTTAAGTTTAGTTAAAGTAAATTTAATTACGGGAAGACACCATCAAATAAGATTGCAATTTAGTTCCCGTAATCATCCTTTGTATGGGGATAATTTGTATGGCTTAAAAGAACAAGTACCAATTTGTTTATTTGCTTATCATTTAAGATTTAAACATCCCGTTAAAGATGAAATAATGGATTTTAAGTTAAGACCTCATGGCGAGATATGGAATGGGTTTAATTATGAAGCATGAGTTATTAGTGCCTGTTGGTAACTATCCTTCTTTAATCGCGGCGATTAATAATGGAGCGGATGCCGTTTATTTAGGAGGGAAAAAATTTGGCGCCAGGGCCTTTGCCGATAATTTTACTTTAGAAGACATTTTAGAGGCTACTAAATTATGTCATTTATATGGAGTCAAAATTTATATTACGGTTAATACTTTAATTTATGAGCATGAAATAAAGGAAGCTTTAGATTATGTAAGAGAACTCCATAAAATTGGGGTTGATGCTCTCATTATGCAAGATGTTGGTTTTATTAATTTAGTCCATCAAACATTTCCCAATTTGGAAATTCATGCCTCGACCCAAATGCATAATCATTCCAATGAATCTTTAAAATTTTTAGAAGATTTAGGAATTAAAAGAGTTGTCTTTGGAAGAGAATTATCTTTAGATTATCTAAGTGAAATTGACACTTCTTTAGAAAAAGAAGTCTTTATTCATGGCTCTTTATGCATTTCTTATAGTGGTCAATGCTTATTTTCCTCACGCATTTTAGGAAGAAGTGGTAATCGTGGAGAATGTGCGGGCATGTGTCGTCTTCCTTATGAACTCTATGAAGAGGAAAAGTTACTTAAAACCAAAGGAAATTATTTATTAAGCCCTAAAGATTTATCTTCTTTAGAAGATTTTAAAAAATTAATGGATAGCCATATTCTTTGCTTTAAAATTGAAGGAAGAATGAAATCCCCTTTATATGTGGCTTATACGACTAAACTTTATCGTATGCTTATGGATAAGTATGAAAATGGGGAAGAATTAAAAATTAGTGATGAAGATTTATTTACTTTAAAAAGTATTTTTAACCGGGAATATACTAAAGGTTTTTTACATAATGCTAGTGATATTATGAATTATTTAAAACCGAATCATCAAGGGGTTAAAGTAGGAGAAGTTTTAAAAGTAACACCGGGGAAGATTAAGATTAAATTAACCCATTCTTTAAAACAATTTGAAGGAATTAGATTTAAAAATAGTGATCTGGGTCTAACGATTAATTTTATGTATGATGAAAAAGATAATTTAATTAACGAGGGAAAGATGGGGCAAATTATTTATTTAGATAATTTAATTGGCTTAAAAACTAATGATGATGTTATGCTTACTAATCCTTTAATTGAGGAGCCCTCTAAGATAATGAAAAAAATTCCTGTTACTTTAGAATTTACGGCTTATGTCAATGATTATATGTTAATTAAGGTTAATGATGGTGAAAATGAAATAGTAGTTAAAAGTAAAGAAAAGGTAAGTGAGGCTCTTAATGCTCCTTTAAGTAAAGAACGAATTAAACTAGCTTTAGAGAAAGTAGGGAATACTCCTTTTAAAATTTCAAAGATAAATATCGAAATATCCGAAAATATTTTTATTCCCATTAGTTCTCTTAATGAATTAAGAAGAGAAGCTTTAGCTAAATTACAAGAAATAAGAGAAAATAAAAAAGGAATATTTTTAGAGCAAAAATATGAAAGAATAGCACCAAAACAAAAATTAAATTCAGGGATAAGTGTTTTAGTTAAAACTAAAGAACAATTAGAAGCAGCGAAAGATTTACATATTAAAAATATTATTGTCAGTAATGAGAACTTAATGGCTGATGATTTAATCTTTAGGGTACCTAGAGATAACATGCATCATGAATATAAGTATCCGCATCTTTTAGTAACTGATTATGCAAGTCTTACTAAATATCCACATCAACGAGGCGATTATTTTCTTAATATTACTAATCATTATACAGTTGATTATTTAAGTCAATATCAAGATGTTTTAACTTTATCAGTGGAAAATAATTATGATAATATTAAAGATATTTTAAAAAATTATCAGAACAATATTAATTTAGAAGTATATGTTTATGGTAATGTCGAATTAATGATTATGAAATATTGTCCTTTAAAAAATTTAGTTAATAAAGATGCTCATTGTCATGTTTGTAGTAATAACAAAAAATATTATTTAAAGGATCGAAATAATGAAAAATATTTATTGGAAAATAATCCTTTAACCCATGGAACATCTATTTTAGATTGTCATAAGATTGATTTAATTAAAGATATTAAATCATTGAAAAATTTAGGAGTTAATAATTTTCGTATCGAATTACTAGAGGAAAATTACGAAGAAAGTAAAAAAATTATAGAAAGAGTTATGAAAGAATATGAATGAAGAAATATTAAATAATTTAAGTAAAAATTTAAATATAAGTCTAAAAAGTATTAATAATACTTTAAAATTATTAGAAGAAGGAAATACCATTCCTTTTATTGCTCGTTACCGAAAAGAAGTAACCGGCAATTTAAATGAAGTCGAAATAAGAGCGATTGAAACCGAATATGCTTATCAAGTTAATTTAGAAAAAAGAAAAGAAGAAGTTAAAAGATTGATTGCGGAAAAAGATCTTTTAACTCCGGAAATAGCTGAAAAAATTATGAACGCTACGAAACTAGTGGAAATTGAAGATATTTATCGGCCTTTTAAAGAGAAGAAAAAGACGAAAGCGACGATGGCGATTAACAATGGTTTAGAGCCTTTAGCGAAAATGCTTATGAGTTTTAATGTTACGGGAAGTATAAAAGATTTAGCCGAGAAGTATGTTAATGAAAAAGTTAAAAATATTGATGAAGCCTTAGAAGGAGCTAAATGTATTATTGCGGAGTGGATTAGTGATAATGCTTACTACCGAAAACAAATAAGAAACTTAACTTTTAAAAAAGGAGTGCTTACTTCTAAAAAGAAAAAGAATAGTATAGATGATGCTAAAACTTATGAGATGTATTATGATTTTAAAGAAGATGTCCGAAGTATTAAAATGTATCGAGTTTTAGCCATTAATAGAGGCGAAAATGAAGGGGTTTTAAACATTTCTCTTGTAGCTCCAGAAGATGAAATAATTAAATTTTTAGAAGAGAAAATAATTAAGAATGAGAATAACCAAGAACTTACTAATTTAGTAAAGGACGCTATTAATGATAGTTATAAAAGGCTTATTGCCCCCTCAATTGAAAGAGAAATAAGAAGTGAATTAAAAGATAAAGCAGAAGATGTCGCCATTGATAATTTTAGCGATAATTTAGAACATTTATTAATGCAACCCCCAATTAAAGAAAAGTGTGTTTTAGGGTTTGACCCGGCTTATCGAACTGGCTGTAAATTAGCCGTTGTAGATAGAACGGGAAAGTTATTAAAAACGGATGTTATTTATCCGCATGAACCAAAATGTGAATATGAGAAAAGTAAAGAAGTTATTTTAAAACTTATTGATGATTATAATATTGATATAATTGCGATTGGGAATGGAACGGCTTCCCGAGAATCCGAGAGTTTTGTGGCAAGAGTAATTAAAGAAAGCCAAAAAAATGTTGAATATATCATTGTTAGTGAAGCGGGAGCTTCTGTGTATTCAGCTTCTTCCTTAGCCATTTCAGAATTTCCTTCTTTAAGTGTGGAAATGCGAAGCGCTATTTCGATTGCCAGAAGACTAGAAGATCCTTTATCCGAACTCGTTAAAATTGATCCGGAAAGCATTGGCGTTGGTTTATACCAACATGATGTTACGAATAAAAAATTAAAAGAAAGTTTAAACTTTGTGGTAGAAAAAGTGGTAAATCAAGTAGGTGTTAATCTTAATACTGCCTCTCCTTCAATTTTAAAATATATTTCGGGTTTAACAAAAAGTGCTATTGATAAAATTATTAATTATCGGGATACTTTTGGTATCTTTAAAACAAGAGAAGAATTAATGAAAAAGAAAATTCTTTCTTCTAAAACTTATGAACAGGCTATTGGCTTTTTAAGAATACCGGAAGGTGATAATGTGCTAGATATGACGAGTATTCACCCTGAAAGTTATGAGGCAACTTTAAAATTACTGGAGCATTTAAACATTGATATTAAAGAAATAGGAAGTGCCAATATAAAAGAAAAATTAAGTAATATTAATAAAGAAGAAATAGGAAGAAGTCTTAATATTGATGGCTATACTTTAGATGATATTGTCTCATCTTTAATTAGTCCTACAAGAGACCCCAGAGATGATTTGCCAAGACCTATATTAAAGAAAGATGTTTTACATTTAGAAGATTTAAAAGTAGGTATGAAATTAGAGGGTACGGTTCGCAATGTTGTTGATTTTGGAGCTTTTGTCGATATTGGCATTAAAAATGATGGCTTAGTCCATATTTCCAAAATGAGTAAGGATTATATTAAGCATCCAAGTGAAGTCTTAAGTGTTGGAGATATCATTGAAGTATATGTGACGGAAGTTAATAAGGAAAAAGGAAAAGTAGGTTTAAGTTTGCTCGAAGAAGTTTAACACATAGCAGATTTTTTCTTGCCAACTTCCGCATATTATACTATAATAGGAAACGTTTAAGGGGATTAGTTTATGAAAACACATATTTTAGGATTACTTATTAATAAATGTTAAAAGATTAATTTAAAAGATATGTATTATACTTAAATTAGAAAGGCAATTTTATGGAAGAAACTTTAAAAGAAAGAATACAAGGGTTTGGGCTTAGTGAAGATGAAAAAGAATATCTTCTAAGTCAAGATACGGAAATATTAGCGAGATTAGCATCTATTTCTAAAGATTATGTTTTAAGAGAAATTGTTTATAGTTTAATTGATAAAGATATTATGGATGCTAATTATAGTGATGAAGTTATTTTAACTTTTATTAATGCTTGTGTTTGCAATTTTGCTTATGAAGCCTTTATTTTTAAAGCGCTAGCGGCTAAGGATAAGAAAGATGAAGAAGAAATACTTTATGAACTTAAATTACTTGCTAGGATTAAAGATAGAACTAAAATTAAAAGCATTATATCTTTATATCAAGTAAAAGATTTGCCTTTAAAAAATGAATTTACGGAAGTGATACTTACTGCTAAAAGTAAGGACGCCAGTGAAGGAATTGCTGACATTGTGACTAATTATTGGCCAGATATTCAAAAAGATCCTTATTATTATTTAACCATAGCTAGAATTATTGCCAATGTTAAGAAAAAATTTTCTTCGTTTATTTATGGAATTATCTCTGTGGCTAAATGTGATTGGGTCATAAAAAATAATTGTTTGGAAGAAATTGCTTCTATATTTTTAAAAGTAACTCATAGTTTTCAAATGTATATTATTATTCAATTATTTTGTCTTTTAAATGAAGACAGTTCCATTAAACATATTTACGCCATCTTTGAAGGAGCCAATTTAATTTTACAATGTGATAAAAAATTTCAAGCTGAACTGATTTTTAAGTGTTACGAATATTCTCTAAGAAATAATATCGACATTAATTTTGCCGATGTTAAATCTAAAACTAGCTTAACTTTTGAAAATAGAAAAATTGCTAATTTCACGGAAGAAAATTTAAAAGAAAGAATAAAAGAATTTGGACTTAGTGATGATAAAGAAGAATACCTTTTAAGTCAAGATACAAAAATATTAGCGAGATTGGCATCTATTCCTAAAGATGATGTCTTAAGAAAAATTGTTTATAGATTAGTTGGTAAAGATATTAGAAATGCAAGTTATAGTGATGAGGTTATTTTAACTTTTGTTGATGCTTGTGTTTGCAATTTTGCTTGTGAAGCCTCTATCTTTGAAGTGCTAGCGAATAAAAATAAGCAAGATGAAGAAGAAATAATTTATGAACTTAAACTACTCTCTAGAGTTGAAGATAGAGATAAAGTTAAAAGTATTAAATTTTTATATCAAATAAACAATTTACCATTAAAAAATGAATTTGCTGAAACAATCCTAAAAGCTAAATTTGTTGATTCAGGGGAAGAAATTGCTATGATGGTAACTAATAATTTACCTAATACTCGTAAAAACCCATATTATTATTTAACTTTAGCTAGAGCAATTGCCAATATTAATAAAGGACCAGAATTAACTAAAACTATTGTTAGAAATGTTATCGATGTTGCTGAAAATGAATGGGTAATTAAAAATAATTGCTTAGATGAAGTAATTTCAAAATTTCTTAGAGTGACACAATATTTTCACAGTTATGGTCTTTGTCAATTATTTAGACGTTTAGATAAAGATAGTTCTCTTGAACAAATTGAGGCAGCCTTTAAATGTGCTGATTTCGTCTTAGAATGCGACAAAGAGTTTAAGGCAAAAATGATTTGGAATTATTTTATCAATTGTTTAAGAAATAATTTGGATATTGATTTTTCTAAATTTAGAATTCTCCTAAATGTTCAAAATCCAAAGACATCATATTTTATAGGAGGAGTTTTATATGATGATAGTTTAATGAATTCTGATTTTCTAGCAGATACTATAGATATTTTGGATAATTCTCGTAAGGACTTTAATTTTGAATATGCTAAAGTTTTTTTGCAAAATCATATAAATTCTGAATATAGATTAAGTGCGGCTCAAATAATTAATGAGGTAACTGAGGAAGACAAAATTAATATAATTAATTCTATTCTTCGGGATGAAAAACGTGATAGTTTAGAAATGGCAGCAATTGCGAATACCCTTTATAATCAAGGAGAATTAGAAGCCATCTTACTTCTTAATCATAGCCAAATTTTAAATACAATGGGTGTCTCTATTTTAATGGCTAGAATTATTGGTAGGACAACTGATTATGCTTTTGATATTAGAGATTTACGAGAAATTTTAACCACAGAAGGTTACAAAGAGAAAGTCGTTGAAGCTTTAAAAGAAGAATTAAAACTTGGCCTAGTTAGTGATTCTTCTTTAGTAGCGGACGTTCTAAACCAAGTTTTAGGTACAGTTATCAATGCTAATTTTGAATTAGTAGAGGAAGAAGAAAATCCTAAAAAGAATCAAACAGTTCTAAAAAGAGTTTTTACTAAATTTAAAAAGAATAGAAACATTAATAAATAAGGAGAAGAAACTCAAATGGTTTCTTTTTTTTTAATGAAAAACATGGTAAAATAACTAATGAGGAAGTGATAATATGGGATCAAGAACAAGATTTGCTCCATCACCAACCGGATTTATGCATATTGGCAATTTAAGAACCGCTATTTTTGAATATTTAGTAGCGAAACATGATGGGGGAGAATTTATCTTAAGAATTGAAGATACCGATCAAAATAGAAAAGTCGAAGGTGCCATCGATTTTATTTATAATACTTTAAAATTATGTAATATGGATATTGATGAAGGGCCAAAAAATAAAGGGAAATATGGTCCCTATATTCAAAGTGAAAGATTAGATTTATATAAAAAGTATGCGGAAGAATTAGTCGAGAAGGGTGTGGCTTATTATTGTTTCTGTACAGAAGAAACATTATCTTTAATGCGAGAAATTGCGGATAAAAAGCATAAACCTTTTATGTATGATGGTCGTTGTTCCCATTTATCTAAAGAAGAAATTGCCGAAAAATTAGCCAATGGTGAAAAATACGTTATTAGACAAAAAATGCCTAAAGAAGGTGTTAGTGTTGTTCATGATGTGGTTTATGGTGATGTTAGAGTAGAAAATAGTGTTTTAGAAGATCAAATATTACTTAAGAGTGATGGTTATCCTACTTATAATTTTGCGAATGTTATTGATGATCATTTAATGCATGTTACGCATGTTATTAGAGGAAATGAATATTTATCTCAAACGCCAAAATATAATTTATTATACGAAGCTTTTGGTTGGGAAGCTCCAACTTATATCCATGTGCCAATGGTTTTAGGTAGTGATGGCAATAAGCTTTCCAAAAGAAATGGCGATGCTTCTTTTATGGATTTATATGAAGAAGGATATTTACCTGAAGCAATTGTTAATTATTTAGTTTTACTTGGTTGGAGTCCTTCTGAAAATAAAGAAGTATTTACGATGGAAGAATTAATTAAAGATTTTGATATTAAAAGAATTAGTAAATCTCCAGCGACATATGATTTAAAGAAACTACAATGGTTTAATCATAAATATATTAATGCTTTACCAGATGATAAATATTTAGAATTTGTAAGACCATTCTTAACTTATGATATTCATGACAAAAGTGAAGAATGGGTAAATACTTTACTTCTTACTTATAAAGATCATATATCTTATGGTAAAGAAATTAATGAGGTTGTAGATATTTTCTTTAATGATGAATTTACTATTAGTAAAGAAAATCAAGAATTTTTAGAAAGTGATGAAAATATTCCTTTAGTTATTAAGACTTATAAGGAGGAACTAGCTTCTTTACCGGATTGGAATATAGAGGCGATTGCGGAAGTTATTAATAAAGTAAAAGAGAAAACTGGTGTTAAAGGAAAACTTTTATATATGCCAATTAGAATTAAAATAAGTGGTATTGAACATGGACCAGAACTTCCGCAAGAAATATATTTAATTGGTAGAGAAAAAGTAATAGAGAGACTTAGTTAAGGAGGATTTTATGTATTTATATAATACTCTTAGTCATAAAATCGAGGAATTCATTCCTTGGAATAAAGAAATGGTTACCATGTATACATGTGGACCAACTGTTTATCATTATGCCCATATTGGGAATTTAAGAACTTATATCATGGAAGATATATTAGAGAAAACTTTAAGATATGTGGGTTATAATGTGAAAAGATGTATGAATATTACCGATGTTGGTCATTTATCTAGTGATGCGGATACTGGTGATGATAAAATGGTTAAAAGTGCCAAAAAAGAACATAAAAGTGTTTTAGACATTGCGGCCTTTTATACTGATGCTTTCTTTAAAGATTTTGAACTTTTAAACATTAAAAAACCGGAAATTATTAGTCCGGCGACGGAAAATATTTCCGAATACATTAAAATAATTGAAAAATTATTAGATACTGGTTATGCTTATAAAGCTGGTGGCAATGTTTATTTTGATACTTCTAAATTAGAAAATTATTATGTTTTAACTAATCAAGATACTGATGATTTAATCGGAGGCGTTAGAGATACGGTTGAAGTAGATGATAATAAAAAGAATAAAGCTGACTTTGTTTTATGGTTTACCAAAAGTAAATTTGATTCGCAAGAATTAAAATGGGATAGTCCTTTTGGCGAAGGCTATCCGGGTTGGCATATTGAATGTTCGGGAATTAGTATTAAATACCTAGGCGAATACTTAGATATTCATTGTGGAGGTGTTGATAATATCTTCCCGCATCACACTAATGAAATTGCCCAATCAGTTAGTTTCTTAGGTCATCCTTGGTGTAAATATTGGGTGCATGGAGAACATTTAAATGATGACAGTGGCAAGATGAGCAAAAGTAAAGGCGATACTTTAACAGTTTCTACTTTAAAAGAGAAGGGTTATAACCCTTTAAGTTATCGGTTTATGTGCTTACAAAGCCATTACCGCAAACAACTAACATTTTCTTATGAAAATTTAGATGGAGCCGAAAGTGCTTATAAAAAATTAAAGAATAAAGTTCTTTCCTTGGCAAAAGAAGGAGAATTAGAAAAAGAAAAATATCAGGAATTTAAAGAAAAATTCCAAAAGACTTTGGAAGATGATTTAAATACCGCGAATGCAATTTCTATTCTTTATGATGTTTTAAAAAGTGATAGTAATGATTATACTAAATATGTTTTAATTAAAGAATTTGATGAAGTTTTAAGTTTAGATTTAACTAAAGAAAATAAAAAAGATGTTGATGAAGAATATATTAAAGCGAAAATTGCGGAAAGAAATGAAGCCAAGATGAATAAAGATTATGAACTTGCTGATAATATTAGAGAGGAATTGCTCCAAAAGGGAATTATCTTAAAAGATACCCGTGAAGGAACAATATATGAGGTAAAATAATGAATTTTTATTTAATGGATATGGTATTTTATATAGTTATTATTTTAATTCCCGTTATTGCTCAAATAAATATTAGTACATCTTATAGTAAATATAAAAAATTAGGAAATAGTCAAAAAATAAGTGGTTTTGAAGTAGCCAGAAAAATTTTAGACGCTAATGGCCTTGATGATATTTATGTGGTGGAAACGAGTGGTAATTTAACTGATCATTATGATCCAAGCCGGAAAGTAATTAAGTTATCAAGAGATATTTTTAAAGGGGAATCTATTGCGGCCATGGCTGTTGCGGCCCATGAATGTGGTCATGCAATTCAAGATAAAGAAAATTATACATTTATGCGGATTAGAAGTTTTTTAGTTCCGGTTGTTAATTTAGTTTCCTCATTTTCTTGGATTGTCATCTTTATTGGTCTTTTAACAGAATATTTTCAAATATTTTATATTGGTATTGCTTTAATTTCCGTTGGCCTTTTATTTCAACTTATTACACTACCTGTAGAATTTGACGCTAGTAAAAGAGCTAAAAGGGAATTAGAAAAATTAAAAATTAGTAATAGTGAAGAGACCATCGGGGTTAAAAAAATGCTAACATCAGCAGCTTTAACTTACGTAGCCGGTGTCCTAACTAGTGTTTTAGAAATAATTCGGTTAATTGCCATATTTAATAGTGATCGAAGATAAAAAAAGGAAAATCGTGATTGATTTTCTTTTTAGATGTTTAAAAAATAAACGCCAATTGTAAGATAAGTAGCATAGATAAGCCATAAAAGATAGGGAATATTTAAATAAAATGATGGCTTATACTTTTGATAGAATAAATATAGTAAATAAATTACTAAGCCTAAAAGAAGTAGAGTCCATAAAATTGTAAATAGTCGCCATTTTAGAACAAAGAAGAAAATACTCCATAAAAGATTAACCACTAGTTGACTATAATAAATAATACTTTCATCATCATCAGGATTATTACTTTTTTTGAATAAAAAGTAAGATATACCCATTAAAAGATATAAGATACTCCATGCAATAGGGAAAATATATCCTGGTGGCGATAAAGGTGGTTTAAGTAATGGACCATAATCTAGTGAAGAAGAAATAATTAAACCCACGATTGAACCTAATAAAAGGGGAAAAAATAAGTAAAAAATATTTTTAAAAAATTCTTTTTGCAAATTATCACCTAATACATAATATTTTTAGGTGCTAAAAATATGCTAGATTAATTTTTTATAATATTTCCAAGCCAGTAATCTAAATACAATATGATTTAATTCCTCTTCGGTAATTAAGTTATTATTAATTCCCTTTAAAATATTATTATAACTTTCTTCATAATTAGAAGTAATTAATAAATCACTACCTGAAAGTAAAGCTTTAACCTCTTTATTAGGAATATCTTTTAAAGCTCCCATATTTAAATCATCAGTAATGATTATGCCCGTAAATCCTAAATCATTCCGAAGAATATCATGAACTTTTTTGGATAGTGAAGCAGGATTTTCGGAATCAATACTCATAACTATATTATGACTATTCATTACGGCTTCAGCTCCTACTTTTATTCCGGCTTCAAAAGGTGGTAAATCGTATTTTACAATATCTTCATAGCTTTTATAGTCTTCACTAACACCTTTATGGGTATCGGTATTATTACCATAACCGGAAAAATGTTTTAAAGTATAAGAAACACCCGTATTTTTACTTGCTTCAATAATCGTTTTCGCATATTTAGAAACTTCTTCCGTAGGAAGTCCTAAAGTTCTTTTATAAATATAATCATTTTCGTTAGTTGAAACATCAACTACGGGAGCTAAATTTAAATTTAACCCTAATTCATTTAAAATTTGGGACTTATAGATGACATCTTTTTTAATTCTTTCTAGTCCTCCCTCTTTAAATAATTCTTGGGGCGATTTAAAAGGAGATTCAACTAGATTCTTATTATGACTAATTCTAGTTACCGTCCCCCCTTCTTCATCGACCGCCGTTAAAAGAGGAATTTTAGAAGCGCTTTGTAAATCTGTAATCAGTTCTATTACTTCTTCTTTGGTTTTGTCTTTAAAATCTTTTTCAAAGAAAATAAAACCCCCAAATTGATATTTATTTTGTAATTCAATATTGCCTTTATTTTGATAATGAACTAATAAAACTTGACTAATTTTTTCACTTAAAGACATTTCTTGTAATTTTTGATAAGCATCATAGTAATAATCATGAAAAATTCCTTGATCTAACCAATCTGAAGGAATAGAAGAGGTCTCAATTACTTTATAATTAAGGATTTCTTCCGTATTACTTAAAAAAGTAATATCTATTTTCGTTCCAATATCTTCTTTAATATTTTCGAAAGCATAACTTTTATTTTGACTATCGGTAATAATCGTCTTATTATCTTCTTTTTGGGTAATTACTCCTGTAATATTGATTATTTTATCACTTTTAAGTTGGGTTTTATGATTATTTAAAGCTAACATAACAATAGCTATTAAAAATATTCCTAATATTAAACTATATAATATTGTTTTTTTCATTCTTTTCACCTAAGTATTTCTATTATATCACGTATTTAGGAAAAAAATTCTTGTAAAATAGAGAAAAATGTGTTAAAGTAATAAACAACTCAAAAGAGGGGGTTAAAATTATGGGAAATTTTAGAAGAATAAGTGATGAAGAATCACTAAAATGTTTAAGAGTTTATCGAAATACGGGAGATGTTAGTGCTTACGATATGCTTGTTATCTGTAATATGTGGCGGGTTAGAAAAATTGCTAAAGAATTTTTAGGTTTAGGTCTTCCTTTTACTGATTTAGTATCAGCAGGTAATTTAGGTTTAATCGAAGCCATTAATAGATGTGATTTAGAAAATATAACCGAAAATTCATTTGGAGCATTAATTGATATTACTATTAAAAATTATATGACGGAAGAATTACAACGTTTTGGCAAAAGTAAATGGGTTAATAGTTTAAGTTCCACAATAGGTTTAACTGATACCGAAAAAGCTAGTTTAATTACTTCAGATATTTTATTTGAAGATGAAGTAGAACCTAGTTCAAAATTACATATGTAATTATCCAAAAGAAAAAGAAGACCTCTTTTCTTTTTTTTGTCTTCTTTTTTTAAATTAATTATATCTTTTATTTAATACTGCTACTCCTAAAATACTTAGTAAGGAAATGATAAAAGTACTTTCAAAAGCGGCAATATTATCTAAAGTATTTGGTGTTCCTAAATCAAATATTTCATTCATTTCTACTAATGTTAGTTCATCTCCAGAATGAATTAATTCTGTTTCACCATCTACTGTCATAACGGCATCATCACTATCATTGGGAACCCATAGAGTAGGATGATCAGCATTTTCCGTAGTATTAACTATATCAGCATCATTTAAAGTTAATTTATTAGTTTCAGTAACATTGGCTCCTTGACCAAGTTCAATTCCTCCAAAGCCATTTCCTGAAACATCAATTGTTCCTACAAAAGTTACATCAGAACCATTTATAAGAAGGCCGGCATTACCACCAGTTAATTTGATATTTTTTAAAGTACCAGTAGTTTTATAGAATTGTAGAACATAAATTCCTGCCCAAACTGTATTATCTTTACCGCCTTCTTCACCAAAAGTTCCTACATATTTAATCATATGATTAGCGCCATCAATAGTTACATTTCTTGTTATATTGATTTTTTCGGTTGTTTCAATATCTTCCCCTAAAATAATGGTATCGATATCATTATTTTGTAATGCACTTTTTAATTCTGCTTGATTTTTAACTGTATAACTTTCGGCATGAACATTCATAAATGGCATTAAAACTATGGCCATTAAAAATAATGCTAGTCCTAAGTATAATTTTTTGTTCATTTGTTATCCTCCTTCCATACTACTATTTTTTCCCTCTCTTTATTTTTTTATACTTTTTCCACTTATCTTAAAAATGCCCATATTTAGGGCAAAAATGAAAGATACCATAAATTGTCAAATTGGAAAAAAGGTATTATAATAATTTATATGGAAAGAGATTTAAGTTATTTATTAAATAGACCTATTGCGCATCGCGGATTACATAATCGAGATAAAGGAATATATGAAAATACTTTATCTTCTTTTAAGAAGACTTTAGAAAATGATTATCTTATTGAATTTGATGTTCATTTAACTAAAGATAATAAAGTAGTAGTTATCCATGATGATAATTTAAAAAGATTATTTAATATTGATAAGAAAATTAAAAATTTAACTTTAGAAGAATTAAAAAGTTATCAATTTCCGCATACGAAAGATACTATTCCCACCCTCCAAGAAGTATTAGATTTAGTTAAGGGAAAAGTTCCAATTATCATTGAATTAAAATATGATGCTAAAGTTGGTAAACTGGAAAAAGAAGTAATTACTCTTTTACAAAATTATTCAGGGTCCGTTGCGGTTAAAAGTTTTCGAGCAAAATCAATTAGATATTTTAAAAAACATGCTCCCGAGGTTATCAGAGGTCAACTTCTATCCGACAATCGCAATATTTTCTATACCTTATTTTTTCATTTAAGAATTTTTTATGGTAGATTTTCTAAACCGGATTTTTATTCTTGTCATTTAAAAGTGATTAATCATCCCAAAATTTGTCAATTAAGAGAAAACCATCTTATTTTAGGATGGACAATAAAAAATAAAAATGATATAAAATATGCAAAGGAATATTGTGATAATTATATATTTGAAGATGGAGGTAAAAAATGTTAGATTTAGAAAATAAAATTGTGGTTATTACAGGTGGAACAAGAGGAATAGGTTTAGAAGTCGCTAGATCTTTTGCTAAAGAAAAGGCTAAAGTTATTATCTTTGGTTCTAAAAAAGAATCAGTGGATAAAGCCTTAGCTACTTTAAGTGATGAAGGACTTAAAGCGGAAGGATATTTTCCTAATTTAAATAATTATAATGAAATAGAAGAAGTTATTCACAAAGTAATTGCCGAATATGGCCAAATAGATGTCTTAATTAATAATGCGGGTATATCCGCAAATAAAAAAATTGAAGATACCACTAGTGAAGACTTTGAAAGCGTTATGGATTTGAATGTTAATGCCATGTTTAATGTAACTAAAGCCGTTGTTCCTTATATGAAAGAGCAAAAAGAGGGCGTTATTTTAAATACCAGTTCGATGGTTAGTATTTATGGTCAACCATCAGGAGTAGGATATCCAGCTTCTAAATTTGCCGTGAATGGTTTAACTAAATCATTAGCTAGAGAACTAGCCCCATTTAATATTCGAGTTAATGCGGTAGCTCCAGGAATTATCAAAACTGATATGGTTGCGAGTTTGCCTAAAGAAATGATTGAACCTTTAATTAAAACTATTCCTTTAGGAAGAATAGGAGAACCTAAAGATATTGCGAATGCCTTTTTATTCTTGGCTAGTCCAATGGCCAGTTATATAACGGGAATAATTTTGCAAGTCGATGGAGCTGCAAGAAATTAATTTTAGAAATTAACATAGGAAATAGCCTATGTTTTTTCATGCAAAAAATTCACTCACAACTTATCAACAAAATAAAATCCAAAACTTGACACCGGGGGGGGGTGTTATATAATAAACATATAAGATAAGAAGAGTAGAAGTATTTATGTAGTTGTTAACATAAATTATTTTTAGTTGTTATCTATATTCGGTATTATAAACATGAGGGAATGGTTTAAATGAAAATAAAGGAAAATAAGATATTTGTATTTATTATATTAATATTAGGGATAGGTTGTTTAATAAAAATAGTATCTAAAGATTCTTATGCCTATTATAGTAGTAGTAATGAAATTCCTATATTAAGTACTAAGATAGGTAATTTTGCCGGAGGAGATACATCAGAATTAAAAACCAATACTGATATTAATGTTTTATATTATGCTCAAGATATATTTGAACCTTCAAAGTATAATATTGTAGCTACTCCTCCTTTAGAGGTTTCCAATTATAAATTAGATGAAAAAAGAAGTAATTGCATACCTAAAACAAGTGAAAAAGATGGAGATAAAGTAAGTTATAGTGATTATTCAATAGATGAGACTACAGGAGAAGTAAAAGTAACTGTAACTGAAGATAATCTACATCAAATAGTATGTCGAATATATTATAGTTTTGAATTAGGAACATATGAGACATTTAACAGAGATATAAATGTTGTAGCCTTAGTAGAATCAGAAGAAGAAGGGACAATCGTAACTATAAAAGATGGCAAAGCTTATACATTTAATGAAATTCCTACAACAGGATATAAATTAGGAAGTTATGAATGTACTAATCAAGATGAAAACACTCAAACACAGATTACATATGAAAATGGAAATTTACAAGTAGATTATAAAGCTAAAGATTTATGCTATTTGTATTTTGATAAAGAAGTGGAGGAATAAAGACAATGAAAAAAGTAATAATTAAAGTAATATTAATATTATTAATAATAATAGAAGGAATATATATAATATTACCAAGTAATAAATTAAATAATAAGATAGAACAAGTATCATATGAAAATAATAATATTAGTAATAAAAGTACATTAGCATATTATTTAGATGGCAAACCCCAAGAAAATAGAAATACATGGCCAACCGATTCACCCGACATTGAATTTTTAAAAGCAGAGTGTTATGATGAAAATAATAGTCCAATAGAATCCTCAGAAGTAGTAAGTTTTAATTATAAAGATCATACAGCAACAATAACGACGAAAAAAACAGTATATTGTGCATTGTATTTTGTTCATACAATTTCATTAGACGATATAATACAAAGATCAGAAGCAAACGGGACATTAGAAACAGAGGCAGAATTAGCAGCAAGAAATGAAACAATAGGTAGTAAAAAAGATGACTTAAGGAGATTTATAGGGACAAAAGATGAAGTAACAGATAACTTTATCTGTTTTGGAACAGATAGTCAACAAACATGCAAAGACAATAAGGATACATACATGTATAGAATAATA
>CANQXW010000027.1 GCA_947627925.1 uncultured Bacilli bacterium
CATTTAAAAATCTCTCAATTCCTTATAAACAAAGGGTTTGGGAGATTTTACTCTTTCAAAACTGATAAATTCAAGATCATATACCAATAAATGTGTAAAACAAATAAAAATTCATAATAACAATTATTATGAACTTTTACTTAAACACATAAAGATGCGCAAAATTCAATATGGGGCAATAAGAATATGAGTTTTGCACCCAAGTAGTAAAAGTATTTAGTAATACTTGATAAATATATCATAACACAATCTATTATTTTAAACACTTTTTTAGAAATTTGATAATTTAAAATATTTACTATATTACCAAAATTACCAAATATTCAAATTAGATTCTTTTACTTATTTCATCAAATTTTTGATTTTTATTTACGTATAAATTAATTGGAACTTCTTCTATTTCAAAGTTATTGCTACCATAATATCTAATATCGTTTAGTTTACTTTCATATAAATCTTTAATAATTCTTATAGTAACAACATTATGTATATTGTCTAGGATACTTTTCATAGGAGTAACACTCATAAAATATGCAAGAATTTGTTCCATATTATCTAATATTTCTCCTGTTTTTTTATTTTTTAATAATACTACTTTAATTTTTTCTGGAGAAATAATTTGAGTGGTATAACAATCTTTTTCATCTGATGAATTAATATCTGTTATACCTGAAATAGTTAAATAAACTCCATTACCAATATACTCGGAGAAATCTTTATATTCCATAATTCCTTTAATCCATGCAATTGCTTCAGTAATGGCTTCCATTTCCACAATATCATTTTGATTTAATGATGTTATTTTTGCCATTTTACGATATTCGTTTATTTTATTTTTATAGAAATTAATTGCTTTTAAACCACGATTACCAGCATAAGAATTATAATGATATAATAAAGTGCCATACATTAATATAGCATTATGAATTCCTAATGATAAAAATATAGCATTTCTTTTATCGCCGATAGATCTAGTCCTACCACCCCTACTTGGAACTAATCCTTTTTGACTAATACTTTCTAAATTTTCGTAACTAGTAATATGATAATATTTTGTCACTGACATTCTCCTCGCTAATTAACATACTAAATTGAAAAGTGGAAAAAAATATTTGTAATAAATAAAAAAGTGAAGCCAAATCTTGTTTCACTATAATTCATTATGGGGCGGACTAAGGGAATCGAACCCTTGCATACCGGAGCCACAATCCGGCGTGTTAACCACTTCACCAAGTCCGCCATGACAAGTAAAATGATACCAAAAAACAAAAGAAATTGCAATAAAAAGAGGTTAAAAATTAGTCTATATCATCTAAATTAACATTTTCTGCGCGAATAAACTCGGCAAATTCTTCTTTAAACTTCGCTATTTCTTTAATTTTAACATCTTCGTAAACACTTTTACAATTTACAATAGCTTTATAAAAATGCTTAGTCATTACAACTTTTTCATTATCATATAAAGCATAAGTAAAAGCATTAGCTACAATAGTTAAACAAATATCAGGATACCTACTAGATATTTCATAAATTCTTTTATATTCGTCAGTCATTTCCACAATGAATTTCATAAATTTTTCAATTTGGAATGGTTGATATTTTATTTTAACTCCAATTTGCTTTTCTAATTTAGGAATGGTACCCATTAAAATTTTAACTGTTGTTGGTTTATCCGTTTCTAAAACTTCAATTTTTTGAAATCTTCTTAAGAAAGCTCTATCCCTTAAAATATAAGTTTCATATTCTTCTTGAGTTGTTGCCCCAATCATTTTAATAAGACCACGATCCAGACTAGGTTTAAGAAGGTTAGCAAAATCGATACCGCCACTCCTATTAACTAAAAGGTGGGTTTCATCAATAAATAGAATAGTTTTTTCTCGTGCCACAATTTCTCTAATAATTGCGTCTAATTTACTTTGCGTATCTTTTTCATTATTCGTAACGCCAATTAAACTAGCCACATTTATTTTAATAACACTCCAACCCTTTAAAGCATCAGGCACATTATTATTTTTTATTCTATAAGCAATACCTTCTACAATAGCGGTTTTACCAATACCGGCTTTACCTACTAAAAGAGCACTTTTTTCCGGAGTAAGTAAGGTTAAAATACATTGTTTAATTTCCTCATCTCTAGCAATGGCAGGATCCGTAATATATTCCTTCTCCGTTAAATTTTCCCCATATATATCAATTAATGATAAAACTTCCTCGTTCATCAGTATCACCTTTTATAATTATACCATACCTTGACAAAAAAGAAAAATGCTGTATAATAATTGTTAATTTTTAGGGGGAATTATTATGAATGAAATATGTAATAATTGTATTTTTTTAGAAACAACTGATAAAGAAACATCATCGAAAGAAAGATATTGGTGCAAGAAAAATGGAGGATATCATTCTCCAACGGAAAGAGCATGTGGCGATTTCTCTTATAGTAGAAGTTCTGGTAGCTCTAACCAAGGTGGTTTTAAACCATCAGGCTTTAGTTGGATTACTCCACTTTTAAATAAGTTTGGTAATATTTTTTGTGCTGATTGTGGTGTTACTAATAATTTAGCCAATTTCAGCATGTTATTTGCGGATTTAAATCCCGAATACGACGAGGCTTTAGAAAAAGCATGCCAAGAAGAAGAATTTAAAAAGGAAGATAATGGTTTCTTTGTAAGTCTAGCTACTAATTTTTTGCTTCCTTGGGCTAACGCTATTAACTTACAAAAATTTGACGAAGCAATGGCGGCATTTAAAAACATGATTGATTCTTTACTTCAAAAATTAGGAATTAGTCTTAATTTAAATAATAATCTAGAAAAAGGAAAAAGTTTAAAACTAGTAAATCCTAATCTAATAATTGAAGGTGCTTAAATTTAAGCACCTTTATATTTTTCTTTAATATATTTAACTAAATCAGCCGCCGAATTTTCATTAATAATTTCTTTTTGCGATTTTATCATTTCTTCTTGTAATTTAGAATCATTTAAAAGAGTTTGAATACTTTTGATAACATCCTCTATGGTATCGGCTTTTAAACTCATCTTATTTTTGGCAAAAAAATCAGCATTATAATTTTCTACTCCCGGAATCGGCATCATATGAATAAGAGGCTTATGGATTGTAGCCACTTCACTAGTCGTAAGTCCGCCTGGTTTAGTAACAATTATTTTACTTTTCGCCATGTACTCAGCCATATCTTTGGTATAACCTACCACTATTAAATATGGGTTATCAATTTTGGATAATTCCTCTGCCAATTTATGATTATTACCACAAATAACAATCACATAATAGTTTTTAATTTCCTCTAGCACTTTTTCAATTAGTTCTTTCATATGACCAAAACCCATACTGCCGGATGTAATTAAAATATATTCTTTTGGTAAATCAAGATTATCTTTTGGCACTTTAAATTTACTAGAAACAGGAATGCCTAAAGGAAGTAAAACATATTTATCAAAACCTTTATCAATAAAAGAAGAAAGCAACTTTTCACTCGGAATTACAAAAGTATCCGGATTGGTTTCATTCCAAAAAGGAATACATTCATAGTCAGTAGCGACATTTATTAATTTTACATCTTTTTCTTTTTTAATTTCGGTAATGGTCATACTAGGAAATAAATGCGTACAGATAACTAAAGTATAGCCATTGTCTTTAATAAAATTACTCACTTTTTCTTTAGCAATTTTATTTAGTAAATAAACCGGACTTTTAATATTACTTTTATTATAGATTTCCCCAATTTTATAGACACCTTTAAAAATACTTCCGCTTCCTTTAGTCGAATCCAAATATAATTTTTCTACTATTTTGGCAGCTCGTTCACCAATTAACTCTAAGTAATTAACTACATCACATTCAATTTTATTTTCCTTTAATTCATCTTCGATATAATGAGCACAACTAGTATGTCCACCACCTGTATTACATGTTAATATTAAAACTTTCATTTTTACTCCCAATTATTTCCGTACATATTCTTTAAGTAATCGCGGTTAAAAGTATGATCTAAAAATTTTTCAAAAGAATTTTGAGGAGGAATCCCTTTATCATAAGCATGAGCTCGCATGACAGAAACTGTTGTAAGAATTATATCAAATGCTAAAAAGACAATTAAAACATACATTAAAACTTTTCCGACTTTTGGGTTCATTTTGGCAATTAATTTTTGCACAAAAGGATAAAGATATTTAATCCAAACAATTCCTAAAAATCCCCAAATCATAGAATAAACTAGGCAAATACGGCCATTAATATTTAAGAAAAATTTAGAATAATCCCAAGCAGGAAAGCCAATAACAAATTCCATTCCCCAACTCATAAAATATTCTAATATAGAACAACTGATAAAAGATATTAAAAATATCTCACCCCAAGAAGCTTTTTGTTTTTTATATAATATTAAAGTTAAAAAGATAGCTCCAAAGCCATAAATAGCATTTATAGGGCCTAAAACTAAAGCCGAATGATTGAGAAGAAGATGATCTATCACAATAGACCCCACTCCTTCTAAAATCCAGCCAAAAACACTAGCAATTAAAAATATATAAAATAAATCATAAAACTTTAATTTTTCCATCTAAACTCACTTATAATAAAGTATAGCAATTATCTTTAACATTTTCAATAATATCAAGTTTATTAATTACAATTACAACCTTTTTTAATAACAAGATATCTACAGGCAATTCATTAAAATATAAGTTTTATCACTAAGATAATATAAAAGCTATTGTATTACAAATAACCGCAATAAAGAATAATATACCGGTTAATAAATCGGCTTTATCTTTTCCGATTTTATAACGGCTTAAAAAAGTAACACAGTTATAAGCACATAGCAAACTAACAATGGAAGACATATTAGTATCTTTCAAAAAAGCAATTATCATTAAAATAATAGAAAATAAAACCATCCCCATAATTCCATATTTCATTGATTTTAAATTGACTAATTCTGTTAATTTAATGATATTTTCCTCACTCTTTTTTTCAATATCTTTCTCTTCTATTTTTTCTCCTGCCAATATTTCATTGATGCTTACTTCTAATATCTCACTTAAAGGTTTAAGTAAAGACATATCCATTAAACATAAACCTCGTTCCCATTTGCTTACAGCATTTTTAGTTATGCCTAATCTTTCGGCTAAATCCTCTTGCGTAAGTCCTTTAATTTTTCTTTGTTCTGCAATAAATTTGCCAATTTGTTCTTGATTCATATTCTTACTCCCTTCAAAAATACTATAACAATTATTAGCAATTTTTAAAACACACCAAAGGTTTACCATTAATATTTTATAAAAAAATATTCTTAATTAACAAATATTTTTTTAAATATATTATCTACAAAATCATTATCATTCATTTTATTTTCTAAATACTTATTGAAATTGTTTTGATTAACGCCATTATTTACTATATCTTCAAAATTAGGATATAATTCTTTAATTTTATTTCTTGTTACGACATAAGTATTACCACTAAAATTAAAAGTGATTTGTTCTACATTATCGATTAAAGCAAAAATGGATACCGAATTATATAATAATGATTTTTCCAAATAATGACTTTCATTAATATACCAATCTGTAATATGATAATCAATAATAAGTCCTAGATTTTCAGAATCGATTTCAAAAACATAACCATATTCCGCAAGGGGCAAGTTATCAATTAAATGGCTATCATTACTATTGTTACCAACATATTGATTTTTAAATTGAATAATGTTTTTTATTCCTGATTTATCTCTATTAAAAGGAGTTAGGGGAACATTATCTTCTGTGTATTCTTTTTTAGTATCCACAATATAGTATTCATTTTTAGTATTTCGATTAATTCTATAAACATTACATAAAGGGGACTCGTAAATAACCATATTTTCAGAAGTTTTAATAAGATAAGAAAATCTAGGGGGCATTTTATTTAAAATAACATTAGAATAGTCAAGAATAATTAATAAGATAAAGCCAATTATAAAGTAACTTAAACCTAAAAATAATTTTTTAAATATTTTGTTCTTTTTTAGATTAATAAAACCTAAAGTAGATATCAAAAGTCCCAAGATTGAATGGATAGAACCCCAACTACTTTCAGTAGGATAAATAGTAAAAGCAATAAAAATTATCCCTAAACCAAAAAGCAATAACATTTGATAGATTATTTTATTTTTTTCTAAGACTTTTTTATAAGAATAATCGATAGTATCAATAATATTTTTTTCTAACTTTTTTTGATAGTTTTCTTTATCAACTCTTTCCCCACTAAGTAAATCATTAACCGTAATTTTTAAAATTTTACATAATTCTAACATAAGTGAAGCATCAGGAAGCCCTTTACCGCATTCCCATTTAGATACAGCTTTAGCAGTTATACCTAATTTGGTGGCCAACTCCTCTTGCGTTAAATTTTGTTCTTTTCTTAAAGCAGCAATAAATTTACCTATTTTTTCTTGATTCATAATTTTTGCTCCTTTCTAAAAAGACTATATAATATTATAACAAATTTTAACACCTACAGTTAGTAGAGTTAATTTTTTTATCTATATAATTTCTTAAAATATCTTATCTATTTTTTCTTTAATTTGCTCTTTAGTAAAAGGCTTGGCAATATAAGAAATAAATCCTTCTTTTAAATACTTTTCTTCAGAACCGGCTTCTACATCAGCAGTTACCGCTATGACGGGGGTATTAAATTTTTTATCTTTCCTTAAATTTATCATTGTCTCTTCTCCGCTCATACTAGGCATCATTATATCCATTAGTATTAAATCATACGTAGTCCTTTTTGTTTTCTCTAAACACTCTTTACCACTATAGGCTTCATCTATAACAAAATCAAAATCTTGTAATGCTTTTATGGCTACTTTAACATTTATTTTGTTATCATCAACCACTAATATTTTTTTTTTGCTATTCTTTTTATTAATTAATTCTTTATTAAATTGTATAATTTGAGTATTAGTTAAATCTTGTTCTAATAGTCCAATCTTTTGCGGAATAGTTACAACAAATAATGAACCTTTACCATATTCACTTTGAACATTTATTTTTCCACCCATCATGTCTACTAAAGTTTTAGTAATGGCAAGTCCCAAACCAGTCCCTTCTATAGTAGTATTTAATTCGACATCTAATCTTTCAAATTTAGTAAATAATTTAGCAATATTTTCTTTTCTAATTCCTTTTCCTGTATCCTCAACACTAATAATTAAAGTACATTTATCTTTATTATTAAGACATTTAACATTAAGACTTACTTTTCCTTCATCAGTATATTTAATAGCATTTGTTAAAAGATTATTAATAATTTGTTTAACATGTATTTTATCGCCAATTAACTCATAAGGTACATCTTCGGAAATATTAAGATTAAATTTAATCTTTTTATCACCTATTCTTGTTATGGTAACTTTGACCAATTTTTCAATTTCTTCTCTAAAATTATATGTACTTTCCACAAGTTGCATTTTTTCCGATTCAATTTTATTAATATCTAAAATATTGCCAACAATTTCTAAAAGAGTATGGGAAGCATTTAATATATCTTTTGTATTTTCGATAACTTCTTTGGGAACTTTATCATTATATGTAGCATTATCTTCAGATAAGCCAATAATAGCATTTAAAGGGGTTCTTATTTCGTGTGACATGCTAGATAAAAAATCAGACTTCGCTCGATTAGCCTTTTCCGCCTGTAATTTAGCCTTAGTTGCTTCTTTTAATAACTTAATATCAGGATTTTCTATTGTTTGGTACATAACAACTGTAACAATTGAAAAAATTGTAGTTATTAAAATTAAACCCGGATTAATAGTCCTTATTATAAAAGTAATAATTAATCCTACTACTAATACAAATAAAGGAATTAACTTTAGCTTACTTAAATTTTTAAAATTTTTTAATATAGAATAAATATCAATAATCAAATAAATCATACATAATATAATAATTAAATTTGTTGCAGTTCCATAGCTATAAATGTAAATTCCATCATTAAAGTATTTTATGGGTAAAATATAGGATAGAATAAATAAAAAAAGTAAGTAACTATAAACAATTACATATAAATTTATATTTTTAAATTTTTGTTTAATTTTATCTAATCCAAAGGAAATTATTACAACATAAATTGTAAAAGCTGTTATCCAAAAAATAATATTAATTATATGGAGTTTATTGACAATAAAGGTAAGTACTTCGTTTGCGGGTAATCTTTTAATTAAAAATCCACATAAAAATTCTAAAATTAAACCTACTATATTAGAAATAATTAAACTACTAAATATTTTTGTTTCAATATTTTTAACATTTTTCTTAATAAAAAATATTAAAGCAATAATGCTAACATATATAAAATTAATTATTAATATAGTATAACTACTATCCATATCACACCTCTTTTAATATAATATTAAAAAAGTTCCTACCTTTTTAAACTACTCTATATAAATTATAGCACACAAAAAACAAATTAAAATATTTTTATTCTAATTTGTCTTTTTAATGCGTTCTAATTTTAAACCCAATGTTTCTTTTTCTAATTTTTTAAAATCCGGTTTTAAATTTGGCGTTAAAGGTATTTCTCTTTCTATATAATCAGCCGGAATTTTATATTCTTTTAACTTTTGACATAAAGTAATTATCTCTTCTCTTATTAAGTCTTTAGATTCTTGATATTCCGGTTTTAATGAATAATATAAAATAGGAATATTTTCTTCTATTTCATCAGGTTTTCCAATAAGAGCGCAAGATTCAATTGCGGGTATATGAGCTACTATAAAATCTTCTACTTCAGCTGGAGAAAATTTAAAGCCTCCTCTTCCAATTTGTCTTTCTATTCTACCTGTAACATACACTCCACCATCACTGTCAATTTTACCTAAATCTCCTGAATGGCACCAAACTTCACCATCTAATCCTACTTGATAATATTTTGAAGTTGCCTCTTCTCTATCAAAGACATAGCCTTTCATTGAAGTTGGAGTTTTATATCTTATTTCTCCTTCTAAATCTTCACCATATTTTAACTCTTCATTAGTTTCTGGATCAAAAATAGAAACTGTTGTAAAAAGTAGAGGAAAACCAGAACAGCCAGGTTTTCTATTTTCTAAAAAAGTATCAGAAGAAAAACATAATCCCGGACCCGCTTCATTTTGTCCATACCCAGGTCCAACCTTTATTTTACAACCTCTTCTAGCTAATTCGGCATCAAGTTCATATTGCTTTGAACTTTCTAAAGCAGCACTTCCACACACTAAAGATTTTATAAATGATAAATCTTGCAAAGACTTTGGTGTTGTTTGTAAATAACGAAGTAAAACTTTCATATGAATTGGAGCCCCTAAAATATGATTTGGTTTAAATTTTTCTATTAATTTTGGTAATTCATCAATTACGGGAACAGGTATTAAAATATCTTCCATTCCAAAGGCTAAAATGGTATAAACACCATTATTAGAACCAAAACCCAGAAACAAAGGTATTATATCAAGATTTTTATCCCTTGGAACATAGTCATTTTCTCCCAGTTCTACTTGCCTAACCATTGCCGTAAATGTTTCGTTTGTATATCCTATTGGTTTTGGAGCACTGGTAGTTCCACTTGTATAAATTATTTCCGCTATTTCATTTTCTTTATATAAAGAATCAATTTTTCCTTCATAATTTCTTCCCATTTTTATAAATTCATTCCAATTTATATATTTTTCTTTATTAGAAACTTTTGGCTTTACCCCTTTCATTCTTTCAATATAGTCTTTAAAATCTGATAAATAATTCATTCCCAAAGGTAATGATTCTGTTGGTGAAATAAACATAACTTTTTGCAATTGATCATTTACACTTTTACTATTTGCTAATATTTCATCAATCATTGGGGAACAATCTTCCATCGTAATATAAAAACTAGTTTTGGATTCTCTTATAGTTGTTTCAACATCCTTTGCGGTTGTTCTTGGATCTAATTCAACTGGAATAACTCCTATTCTATTTAGGGCAAATAACATATAAACAGATTCTGGCGTTGTAGGCATTGCTATAACAACATTATCCCCTTCTTTTATGCCCATTTGCAAAAATGATTTTGCTACTTGTTCAATATTGTAAAACATTTCTCTATAAGTTATTTTTCTTCCATAAAAATTAAGAGCAATATAATTTAAATTATTTTTGTTTCTTAAATAAAGATAATCATACATTTTCATTTTAGGAAGTGCTGCATCCAAAGAGCCTTTTTTAAAATATTTAATATGAGGCTTGTCTATACTTGAATACCCTGTAAAATGTTCTTGGGTATAATATTCATCAGTCATTAATGATGGATTTCTTAAATATTCAGCAATTAAATCTATATCATAAATATTATTTTCACTTACTGCTTTTGCTAATCTTTCTTTTAACTTTAACCAAAAATCTTTTTGCATATTTCACCTTTCAATTTCTTTCTTTTAAATTATTATACAACAAATATAAAAAAGTACCAAACTATAATAAGTTTAACCAGCTTTAAGGAATGAAAATTTTTCACAATCAACCAATTTGGTATAATATCTTGAGTTTTGTGATAAAAATAAGCAAACCTAGTAATGTTCGTCTATAGTTGTACAATATTTTTAAATCTTTTAGACACTTAAGTACAATATCAACAGGATTATTACTATATTTTCCAGTTTTTGCACATTACATATAATAATTTATTTGTTTAAAATTTTGATAAATGTATCATTTTTGGGTATTCCTCATAATATTTATTTGAGGAAACTATAAAAATAATTTTCATTATGTTAAAATAACCTGTGTGATACATCTTCTTTCGTCAATTAGATGTCTCACATATTGCGTTAGAAATCAAACTTTCTAGCGCTTTTTAATTTTCTTAAACCTAAAAAAGAGCTAAATAGAAATTATTCATTTCCACTCAGCCCCTTAAACATATTTTTAATTATTGAACTTTTTCATAAACTTATCACTCAATTCCATAATTAACATAGCCAAGATTTATCTTTTTTAACTTAATCAACATTTGAATATGATTCTCGTTTCTTTAGATAACCTTAAATTTTTGTATATCTAATATTAACGAAAACCTCCTTTAGATCCACTTCCAAAAGCATCTTTGCCTCCTCCTTTTGATGAATAACCTCTACCACCAGAAGAATATCTATCGGCTCTCTCATGAGAAAGATTTTTTGAAGATGAAGAACTTGGGACTGATGATTTAGAGATATTTATAGAACTTATACCAACATAAGAAAAATTATAAGTAGATACTATATCATCATAAGTAATATCAGTTATAGTTTCAGGATATAAATCTTTAAATTCTTTCGCTACTTTTTCGGCTATTCCAAACATTTGAGCATACATTAAATATTCTTCCCAATGAATAATTTCTATTGCATTTCTATCTTTTATATTCGAAAAATCATTTAAAAAATTTTTAAGGCCTGCCACTTTTAAACCATCATTTTTCATTATTTCTTCAACGTAATAAATCACTTGTTCTTTTGGATCAGTAAATAATTTCCCAAAAGGAACTTTTTCTTTTGTCTTCGTTAGTTTACCTTTTTGGTAAAGTTTTATAGTTGTTTTGTCAAATACTTCATCAAACCAATCTATAACTTTTGAATAATTTTTATAACACCAATCTGAGAATTCATTTTCTTTTAAAACATTATTTTTACTAGCAACTTTTATCATATCATAAAGTTTTTTTTCATCTTGTAATAGATTGTTATCATTATTGAATTTTAATTTTATTTTTTTGTCTTTTATTATTTCAATATTTTTATCTTTTAACCATTTTAAAAGCATAACTCCTAAAAAATCAGTTTTATTTTTTATTAATCCAAATTGGCAAGAAACCCAATAGCCTTCAAATATATTATCATAAGGTATATCTCTAAAATAAGGAGCATTTTTTACTTTATTTACACCTTTTCTAAATTTTATCTTTTTAGTACCATAAGGAATTCTCATAAATGTTCCATGGCAAACCATAATTATAATAAGAGGTAAAAATAAAATTGCTCCGACTAATAGTCCTAATATAAACGCTAAAATATTTTTCAGACCAACTTTAATTATATTAAAAAAATTGAAAGTATTTTTATTTTCTTCTTTTTCATAATGTATTGTCCTTTGTTCCGCCTTATTATAATAATAGTTAAAATTAAAATCAGTTTTTACCTCATTATTAAAAGTTTCTTTAGGAAATTTAATTAAAACTGTTACATATTCATCATAATCTAAAGCATTACTATTTTCTATTTCCATATAGCCATCATAAACATAAGCCATATCACCATAGCTACCATATGCCCATATATCGGAATTAACATATTTAAAATCACTATATATTTTTATATAAAAATTTTCAGGTTTATTATCTAAATCTTCAGGAATTAAATTCCAATAGGCAACATCAAAGTCGGTTGCTTCTATGACAAAATTTGTTATTGTATAATCCAATTCATAAGTGTTTAAACCATATTCAGTTATTCCAAAACATAATTCATATTCTTTAGGAACTTCAGCCACCTTTATTATATTTAATCCTGCCTTATAACTTTTTTCACTAAAAGATGCGTTTTCATCCCAATCCGATAAAGTAGTAAATTCTTGATTATTCAAATACACTTTATAATCTGTAATTGTTGATGAGCCAACATTATTATAAGTTCTATATATTTCAGTTCCGCTAGTAGCATTAACTATCCATTTTTCTTTAATATGAGCATTACCATTATTATCTAGATAAATGTCCATATTAATTTCTTTTATATCATTTGCATAAACAACATTAACAAATAAAAAACTGAATATTAAAAATAATAAAAATCTAAATTTCATATATTTATTCTCCATATGTAATTTTTTTATCTTTTAATTAACTATTAAAATACCTATTTTTTATAGTTTCAATATTAATAGTAAGATATTTTTTTATTTATTGACTTATATAATTTTTTTCATCTTATTCTTCACTTATTTCCATTTTATCAGTTATATTTACAAAACAAAATAAAATTAACTTTAATTTGCCTTTATTTACGTAAATATTTTTTTACATTCACTATAATCTCTTCATAAGAAAAGATAAAATGTAAAAAAAGCTAGAGCGCCATAAGCATTAAAAAAACTCCCAATCTAGGGAGTTGTTTTTAAAATGGCGCCCGATGTAGGACTCGAACCTACGACCTAACGGTTAACAGCCGTGCGCTCTACCGACTGAGCTAATCGGGCATTACTCCAATAGTATAATACAAAACTCTTTAATATGTCAATAAAAAACCATCAAAAATTTTGATTATATTATTGGTTAGATTAGCCTTATAAATATTTTTTCAAATCATCAATGTTTTTTTCTAATGTGCTCTTTAATTTAGTAGCTAAAACCACTATTTCAGCATCAGTATTATTATATGCATTAATCTTTTCCGTTATTTCAATAACTCCCTTATTAGATCCTTCCATCATCATTTTAGCAATTGTTTGATCACTATCATCTTTCATTAAAGACCAATCAACCATCATTTTGGTACTCATCTTAGCCATTTTGCCAACTTCTTCATTTTCTTTCCCATATTTTTTTAATATGTCTTCTGCTTCCCTACAAATTTCCTCATACTCATCTCTTTCTACATGTAATAGTTTTTCAAATTTTTCATTCTTTACTTTCGTAATAATGTCATCAATTCCAATAACACCCATCTCAGCATTTTTATAAATGTAATTTAAAAATTCTACTTCTTCACTCATATTCTTTTTCAAAATAAAATCACCCACTTTTATTATGGGTGATAATTTTTAAATTATACTTCTTGAACAACCGCAATTATCATCGGTTTACATTCTGTTTCTTCATATAAATAATTACTTAATTCTTCTCTTATTTCCACTTTAATTTTATTATAATCTACATAGGTCGGTGTAATATTTCGATTAATAATTTCTTCACAAATTTGTTTTATTTCATCAATCAAAGAAGCCGAATCTTTAACATAAATAAATCCTCTAGAGGTTACTTCTGGCCCTACTAACATAACTTTATCTTTTTTAGATATAGTGGCACTAATTAAAACAATTCCATTTTCTGATAACATTTCCCGGTCTTTGATAACAAGTTCCCCAACATCTTCATTCGAAATTCCATCAATTAAAACATCATTGACTTTAATCATTTCGCCATTTTGAATTAGTTTACCATCTTCAAAAGTTACGACATCACCATTTTGCTTTAGAATAATATTATCGGCCGCAATATCTAGACGACTAGCTAAATTAGCATTATTAACCATATAACGGTATTCGCCTTTAACTGGCATATAATATTTAGGTTGAACAAGTTTTATCATCAACATTAAATCTTCGCTAGATGGATGATGTAAGATAATTTTATCATTAGGAATATTAACAATATTACAACCAAATTTCGCTAATTCATTTTCTAGTTTAACTAAAGTTTTTTCATTACTATCATATCTTGGCTCGGCAAAAACAATGGTATCCGTATTTTTTAAAGTAATAAATTTATCATAACCATGTAATAATTTACTGACATTAGCATAAGGATTAGCTCTTTCATCACTAATTAAAAGAATCGCATTGTCATCGTTAATATTAGTTAAATCCCCAATAATACCTTCTTCGACTTCTAAATATTTTTCCTTAATAGAGAAATTAACGACATTTTGGAGTTTTTTACCCATAATAATTATCTTACGATGCATATTTCTGGCGGCATTAAAAATATCATTAATGGTATATAAATGGTAAGGTAAAAGAGAAAAAATAACTCTTTTTTCATTATGTTTTAATAAATCTTTAAAGTAATCTTCTAAACGATGATTAGGAGAAGTATGACCTTTTTTCTCAGAGAAAGATGATTCACACATCATACATAAAACGCCTTGCTTACCAACATAAGCAATTTTTCCTAAATCCATATCATAATGACCTAGCATGGTTGGATCAATTACAAAATCACCGGTATAACAAATTGCTCCATCACTAGAATTAATAACATACATTAAGGCATCGGGAATACTATGTGATACCGAAATTGGAAAGATAGAAACATTATTATCAAAGTTAATTTTTCTATGGGGTCTAATCTCAATAATATTTTTACTATTAACACCATATTCTTCTAAAACAAATTTCGTAAACTTTGTAGCAAAAATTTTAACATTAGGAAGCAATTTTAAAAGATCAGGAGCACTTCCCATATTTTCACTATGACCATGGGTTATAAATATTCCTTTAATTCTTTTTTTATTTTTAGCAAGATAACTAAAATCAGGCATAATATAATCAATGCCTAAAAGATTAGAATTAGCATATTTTAAACCACAATCAAAAACAAAAAGGCTATCATCAATTTCTACTACATAGCAGTTCTTACCATTTTCTGCAAGACCGCCCAAGCCAAAAATTTTAATTTTACTCAAAATAATCACTCTTTCTAAAAGTTCTTTCGATGGATTAATTATATCAAAAAAAGAAGCTAAAGTCTAGCCTCTTCTACCTATTCTTTCTTCAATCCATTCTTTATTAGCGTTCACAAAAGCTATATTTTCTTGCCATAATTGTTCTGAGCTTTTACTAAAATGCTCAATTTTTTGTAATTCATCAAAGAAACATTGAAATAAATATCTAACCTCATCAATTGTTTTAATATTAAGTAAATCTATATTAACTTTTTCATTTCTCTCTCGCATATTTAATTCAATTCCGTATTTGCCACAAAATTCTTCAATAAATTTAAAATTAACTTTTTGGCTATCGTAAACAAGGAAAAATCCTCTAAAATCAAAATCTACTAAGGCTTGTTCTAATAAGCTATATAAACCATTTTCTCTATCCATAATAAATTGATTATAGCCAATTCCCTCTTTAGCTAGTTTTAAACTTTCTTCATAATCACGAGCAAGATTTTGAATATGTTCTTCTCTTTCTTCCATAGTTGTAAAACCAGCTAATCTTTCAAAAATACTAGGTTTTGTTATTTTACTGGGTTTTTCATTTACATGAGCCAATTCTTTTTCATAGGCTTTTTTTATTCTATCCGAGTTTAACGATTTTTGAGGAAGCGCACTCATTACTCCGAGATTTAGAGTAGTATAAAATTCTATTAACATATATTTTTTTAAGAAAATTAACATATGCCGTGTATCTTCTAAATTAAGAATTTCTAGACAGTTAAAGCACTTACATATAATTTCTTCAGGGTTATTGCCAAAAAGATATGTTATGAGATTTCCAAGATCTTCTCTTACAAATTGACGATATTCTTCCGTTTCTTTTAACCATTTTGGATCTTGTTCGATGGTCTTTAATCGGTCATAAAAACTTTCCATTTCATCACTCTTTTCTAACTAGTTATTTATTTTAACATAATGGCTTAAAAAAAGAAAGCGCTATCTTTCTTCTGTTATTAATTCACTTAAATAATTTATTTTTAGATCTTGATAATTAATTTGTTTAACTAATAATTTAAAATCGGAAAGGGAAACATTATCATTTATAAATATGATATAACCACTTTTTAAATTATCTTTAATACTCGCTAAATTATAACTATTTAAACTAACACTAGCTTCAACTAAATATTTTTTATTCTTTAAACATACATCTTTAATATTTTTACTAACAAAGCAAATATTTTTATTAACATTATTGTTATCTAACATTGCTTCAACTTTTGAATAACTTTCATAATCATTATTTATTTGTTCATATCTACTGTTTTTATCGAATGTTTTACTATCTACTAATCTAGTTATTTTAATTCCCATATTACTCGCATAATTAATTATATTTTGATTATCTTCTACAATTAAAGCAATATCTTTTTTATTAGGATTGCCATATTTAATAATTTTATCTTTATTATTTTCTAAAGATATATCGGGAGTTATTTTATCATATTCTAAATAATAAGAATTAAAGGTATCTAAATAACGCATATTGTTATAACTTTTTAAAACATTAACTGCATAGCCATTAAGGCCTGGAATTATATAATCATCTTCCACAATGGCACTCACCGAAGCCACATTATAATCTTTACTATTCCGATTTATTTCTTTAACTAAACTACTATTATTAACCACAATTTTACTCATCTTTTCCGTATAATAGAAGCTAACTAATAAGATAAGGGCAATTCCCATATATTTAAAAAGATTTTTCATTTATTCACCTTATTAAATTATAATAATCTCTATTCATTTTATTACTTTTTTCCATTTAATTTTCACATAAATCATTTAGCATCAAAATATCTTTATCTTCTACCGGTTCTTTAATATTAATTTCTTTTTTCTTTCCTGTCGATAAGAAAGTTACGCGTTCAGCAATGACATCAGTCACATAATGCGTTTTTTCATTTTCATCTACATATTTACTCGTTTGAAGTCGGCCTTTAACACCAATTACATCGCCCACATGACAATATTCAGTCGTGGTGGCGGCAATACTATTCCACAAAATACAACGGACAAAATCAGTTTCATAAATCCCTTCTGAATTTTTAAAATTCCTATTAACCGCTAAAATAACCGTCGTTACTTTTTTATTTTTTTCAATTTCGACAATCTCAGGATTTTGGGTTAACCGACCAACTAAAATAACATTGTTCATAATATCCTCCTTTCTTAATTGAATACCTTAACATAAAAGTTTTAAATTACCAAACTGCCAAAATGCTAGAAAATTGGGCATGAAAAACGCTAAAATAACCCCTTTTTAAGTCAAAAAAAGACCAATTCCTAGAGAATTGGCACATAAGACATTTTTTAATCTTTAATTAAGCGATTTAACTCTACAGCATACTCCATTGGTAGTTCTTTTTTAAAATCCGCAATAAAACCCATGATTAATAATTCTTTACATTTATCTTCAGATAAACCTTTACTCATTAAGTAATTTAACTTTTCTTCACTAACCTTCGAAATAGTGGCTTCATGTTCTAAAATGCTACTTTCATTTTCTAAAATATTTTTAGGATAAGTATTACTACTAGATACATCATCTAATATTAAGGTATCACATTTCACTTTAGCCAAGGAATTAGTGGCCTCTTTAGTTATTTTTACCATGCCTCGGTAGTTACTAATTCCTCCTTTTTCCGCAATACTTTTACTTATAATATTACTTTTGGTATTTTTTCCTAAATGAATCATTTTAGCTCCAGCATCTAAGGCTTGATTTTCTTTTGCATAAGCAATTGATAAACTATTACCGACTGCATTATCTCCTTTTAAAATACAACTTGGATATTTCATTGTTACTTGACTACCAATGTTACCATCAACCCATTCCATAACGCCATTTTCTTCAACAATAGCTCTTTTAGTAACTAAATTATAAACATCGGTAGACCAATTTTGAATGGTCGAATAACGACATCGCGCATTCTTTCCCACATATATTTCCACTACTCCGGCATGCAAAGAAGAAGTTGAATAACTCTTAGCTGTACATCCTTCAATATATTCTAAACTACTATCATCATCTACAATTATAATAGTTCTTTCAAATTGGCCTAAAGATTCACTATCGATACGGAAATAACTTTGCAAAGGCCTATCTAAATGAGTATGTGGCGGAATATAAATAAATGATCCGCCACTCCATAAAGCCCCGTTTAAAGCTGTATACTTATTCTCGGCATAATTAACTAAATGATTAAAATATTTATAAAAAAGCTCAGGATATTTTTTTAAAGCATCATCTGTACTCATAAAAATTATTTCTTTGTCCGTTTTATTGTGATGATAAACAACTTCACTTTCATATTGGTTAGAAACACCATCTAAATATTTCTCTTCCGCATCAATAACCCCTAGTGATTTAAAGGTATCTTTAATTTCGCCTTTGACGTCATCCCATTTATCTGTTACTTTTGCAGTATCGCTTTTATAATAATTAATGTTAGCAAAATCAAGATTAATCTTAGGTCCAAATGAAGGATTATCTAATTTTTCAAACATGGCAAAAGACTTAAGCCGAAACTCAAGCATTTTGTCATCTTCTCCTTTTTTATGAGAAAGCCAAGTTATAAAATCCTTATCTAATTTTCTTTCCATATTAATCCCACTACATATAATACAATAAAATAAGTGTAAAAACAATTGTATCTTGTCAAAATATCATTTTAAACTTCAACTATAAATGTTATAATTAATTTGAGGTGAAAACAAAATGGATAAGGAATTTCAATCTAGAATGAATGCAATGAAAGCCGTAATAAAATTAAATGATCCAGAAAAATTTGAAGAACTATCTAAAGAAGATCGTTTTTGGGCTCCCGAAATTAAACCATTGAGATATTCTGAATGGGTTAATGCCCATTATGATATTAATCCTGATGATTTAGTGGCTTTAAATGTATATTCACTACTTATGAATATGCCACTCGAGCGATTAAGAGAAATGATGATTGCTGAGATAGAAAATAGGTCTAATCAAAGATAAAATCTTGAGTTTGTCAGTTGTTAATAATAAAAACTCTCATAAAGTCCCATAAATAAAGGGAAAAGCGAGAGTTTTTT
>CANQXW010000028.1 GCA_947627925.1 uncultured Bacilli bacterium
CTTGTATTTACTTACCAAAATAGTCATTTCTTCTATTTTTGGATTTAACCGATACCTCCATGCCCAGCATCAATTACAACCTTCTTTGTTGCTCTTTCATCCATAGTTTATCACCTATTATATGGTATGAAAATTAATTAATTTAGTGAATTTTTATTTTTTAGATAATTCTAGCAAAAAATCTTTCAAATCTTCAATTACATCTTCAAATTTTCTACTATTTATATTAAACTTTGGAATGTTTTTATATTCTAAATTACTAATTGTCATGTCATTTTTTAACTTTTTAATATAATGTGCTTTATGCTCATCACGATATTTTTTGCTATCAAGCATTGGTTTATCATTTTCATCATAAAATACTATTCTTTCATATATACTTTCAATATTATCGATTAATTCTACAGAAATAGCATCATTATTTATTATATTATTTACAATTTCTTCAATATATATTAAAGTTATGGTCAATATAAAATTATCATTATTATTAATAATTTCTAAAGTAATTCGTTCTTTCTTTAAATTTATCATAATCATTTGAAAAAGCATTATGAAAATTATCGATTGTACTATATTTCTTTTTTATAATTTCATTCATATCAAAATATTTATAATTTAATTTCTTTGCTAACATTTTTCCTATATCAGTTTTGCCTACACAAGGAATTCCCCAAATTAATATTTTTAATTTTCTTCACCTCAAACATATTATAAAACTATTTTCTTTTAAAATTATATATTTTTTTTAAATCTTCTAGTATTTCATAAACTACTGGACAAACCTTACTATTATTAACTACTGTAAGCAAGCTAAATAATCTCTCCTCTTTATTTGTATAAGGATAGTCTCGGCAAGATTCTGGCAAGCATTCTTTTATCCTACAACTATTATTGGCATTTAAAAATGGACAAGGGCGTGCAATATATTTTCCATAATGCTCTTTTAAATACTTATTTTTAATTTCGGTTTTACTCCAATTATAATATTTACATATTTTATCAAATTCATTTTCACTCATAGATATACCTAAAAGTTTACAACAATTTCGACATTTGCTGCAATCAAATTTTTTGAAATATTTATTATGCAACTTTTTAAATTGCTCATCTAAAGTTTTCTCATCAGCATGACTTTTTAAATATGTTCTAAATCTATAATTTTCATTTATTTTTTCTTCGCTAATTTCCTTTATTTCAATCATAAGTTACTCCATTTACTACATTTCATTAATTATCTAATTGGGTGATTTGTCACTACCAACATTCATAATTTTGTTTTCTTCTTTTAATTTTCTTAAAAGGTATCGAACTTTATTATCAAGCTGTTCTGCACTTAATTTAGATGGTAGCTTCGACATTATAAAAATTATTAATTTGTTGTCTAGTTGCTGAGCCAATCATTTTTATACATAGCAAATCACCCAGTTTCATTGTATCACAAATTTAAAGATTATAATATTATTTGATTATTATTATTATTTTCAATAATTTCATATCCCACCTTTTCATATGCTTTTTTTCTTTTTAAAAACATATTTCTAATCATTGAAAAATTATCATCAATATAATCATAAACAATTATCTCTTTTTTATTTTCATTTTTTCTATGCAATCTTCCCGTATATTGAACTATTCTATTTATACTCGATATTGGCATAGTTAAAAATAAAACTTCTAAACTAGAATCATCGAATCCCTCACCAATACATGAACTTGTTGCAATTATAATTTTATTTTCACTATTATTCTTTATATTATTATTTAATTCATCATAACTTCTTAAAATTTTTTTGCCTAATCCTCCACGATATATAATTATATTACTAGTAATTTTAGATAATTTTTTGCAAAAATATTCTAAATGATCAATTCGTTCTGTTAAAACTAATATATTTTTCCCTTTCTCAAATTCCTTTTTTACATCTTTAACAACTTCTTCATTTCTTAAAACATCATTGGATATTAAATCATATATTTCATTAATTTTATAATCACTTATATTTTTGTTAACAAAATTTAAATGAACACTTTTAGCATAAACTTTCATTGATAAATTTAATTTTTTATTATATTTTTTCATATCAACTTTATACCTAATATCACCGCATTGCATTTTTATAATTGGTGTATGTCCATTTTCTTTTTCAGGAGTTGCTGATACACCATATACATATTTAGCATTTACCATATTTAATGCCGCTTCATACGTATAAGCTGATGAGTGATGACATTCATCTATAATTATCATTCCATAATTTTTTACGACGTTATTAAATTTTCCATCATTATATAATGTTTTAATACTAGCAACATCTATTTTATTTGTTGGAGCATTTTTTCCATCTCCTATTTGACCAACTTCAGCAATATTTAAAAATTCTTTTAATCTTTCTTTCCATTGTTTTAAAAGAGACAAATTAAAAGTAATAATAAGTGTGTTAACATTTCGTTCTTCAATTAATTTACAACACATAACAGTTTTTCCGAAACCAGTTGGAGCTTCCAGTATACCGTTCTCATATTTTAACATTTCGTCTAATGCTTGTTTTTGATCTTTTCTTAATTCACCATTAAATTTTATATCTATTTTTGTTCCTTTATTTCTTTTATCTACAATATTCATTTTAATATTATTTTGGTTACATAAAGTGCATAAGTATTCAAATTTTCCTCTTGGAATCATCAAATACTTATCATCTTCTTTACTACAATCTATTATCATAGGAATATTGTGAACAGACAATCTCATTCGTTGTTTTTTAAAAAATTCTGGATTAGCAAATGTCGCAAGTCTTCTAAAACAATTTTTTACAGATGAACTTAAATATGCTTTATCTATATAAACCATATTATCTAACACTATATTAACACTTTTGGGAAAATCAAAATTATTTTTTTCTTTATTATTTATTTCTTTTTTTAATTCCATATATTCATTACTAATATCAATTGTATTTTTAGATAATATATTTATAATACTAATTACTTCGTCATAATTCATTTTTTTAACTTTAGATAAATAACCATATTGATCATTATAAGGAATAAAGTTTCTATCTAAGAAAACTGTATTATTGTATTCCATTGCTTCCTTTTGGAAAGGAAGCATAATTAAATTACCATAACCACCTTTAGGCATGGTATCTTGATTTGGAAACATTCTATCAAAAGAGTCTATTTTTAAATTATCACGTATTTCCATCGTTTTTGATAATAATAAGCTTCCCATTTTTCTAGTAGTTAAAGCTTTTATATTGTTTTGGAAAAAAATCCATACATGAATCCCATGACCAGATCTACTTCTTTCAATAGAAATTGGCACATTATATTTATCACATACACTAGCAAAAGCCAGTACATCTTCCTTAATATTATTTTCATTTTTCTTGTCATCAAAATCAAAGGCAAGAAAATAACAAGTTTCATCATCTAACATAGGGTAAATACCAATTGGATTATTACCAAATAGATGATATCTAATTACTTCTTTATCTATTGGTTTATTCATCCAATAATTGCAATCTTTGCATTTTTTACTCATAGTTTTAAGACATACATTTTTATTCCATTCATTAGCACACTTAGGTATATAATACTTTTTACTAGAATCATTTTTATCAATAGAAAGATAAGGATATACATCATCTCTACCCTTAAAATAATCCATAAAAATATTTACTTTATCTTCATTTGTAAAATTATTTTTTATTTGACTATCTAAATTGTTAAGATCTTTCTTTAATTCATTAATTTCATTAATAAGTTTTTTTGCTTCAATAGTTTTTCTATTAATGGCATCAATTATTTCGTTTCTTTGCATAAAACACCCCTTTAAATAATAAAGTGATCATATTATATAACAAATTTATTTATTTTTAAAGAGATCCAAATAATAATCTTTGATTATTTCCATAAATTAAATATAAAAGGGCTGAGTGGAAATGAATAATTTCTACTCAGCCTCTTAAACTCTTGTATTTCTAACATTTATAGTCATTCTATCATATATGTATATTTTATACTTTTTACTTTATCTTTTTTACGTCATATTAAATTGTTTTTCTCATCTAAATTTTTAAATTTTCATAAGTTATCATCAATACCATTATTTCATTTTAAAAATTATCTTTGTTGCTTTACTATTGCTCTGAATAAAAATTAATTAAATCTTCTAATTCAATATATATATTACATTTTTTTAATCTTTCAATTCTATCATTATATAGTTTAGTAATAATTTCTCTTTTTTCTTCATTAGTAGCGTGGTGAATTCTTCTATGACAAATAGGGCATAATGCTACTATATTTGCCTCTATATCCAAGCTATAAAAAAATCTTGGTTGAAGTTGAATTGGTACTAAATGGTGTGCCTCTACATAGTTTTCATTATTAGATTTTGCTTTAAATGTTTGGTGATTCTTGCCAAATTCACAAAGGTAATTGGCTTGAGCCTTTGCATTAGCGGCTTTTTGTGGATCTCTTTTTTTCTCTACTGATTTTGCATATTTGTTTGCAAGAGGTTCAGGTAAATCTAAAATATTAAGGATTGTTTCAGGTGCAATGTTATTAGATTCAGCAACGTATAGCTCATCATACATATCATCAATAAGGCTTGTAGTATTAGGAGCAGAATATGTTGTAACATTTTCCTCTATATAATTGGTATTATTTTGATTTTCTTCTATTTTAATAGGATAAGAATTTTCAATATTTTCTCCTATTTTCGATAAAAGATTCTTTCCTAATATAGTTACTTTGTATTTTGCAAATCCATGATTATCATATTGATCCGTATTATCTATTTCAATAAGCCCTAATTGCTTACAAGTACTAACAATTCTATAGTTAATATTTGGTGTATAGTTACCATCTTCAGGATTTTTATTTCTTCCTCTAAATCCATACAACGAATAAACTTCTAAACATATTCTTGATCTCTCTTCTTTATCAGGAACCTTACGTTCAAATTCTGGATATCCATCCGGATAATGAACTATATATCCTTTTATGATTCCTTCTCTTAATGTGGCAAGAATATAGTTTTCAAACATAGTTATATCTGATATAGAAGATATTTTTCTCATTCTATCTAAAATATATTGTTCAAGAGTTTTATTACTATAAATATAATCTATAAAATTCCTGGTTAACTTATATATTTGTGGTTCTACTTCAATCAAAAATTTGAGTTCTTCCATCCCCCTTATATTATCTTCAATTGTAGTGATTCCAGTCTCAGTTAAACGACAAATGTCATTTACTATTTCACCAAAATAAATAACAACTTTTTTGGTTTTTTTATACCATTCTTCAAACTTATCAACATTATTAAAAATATTACGGGTTAAACTCTTTGCGGGTCTAATGCCATCTTCATAAATAAGTTTATCTTCATTATCTTTGTAAAACTTTAAAAACGCTTCAATTTGTTTATTCACTATATACACCTCCGAATTATTATAGCATACTTTATTTAATATTTAAAATTATCATTAAGATGCTTTTATTCATATAAATACTTATTAATTGCCTTAGCAACTTGCTCAGCTAATAAGGGTGGAACTGCATTTCCTACTTGTTTATATTGATTTACTTTTGATCCGCTAAAGATATAATTATCAGGAAAACTTTGAATTCTAGCCGCTTCTCTTACAGAAAGAATACGATTTTCTTGATAATGAAAATATGTTCTGTGCCCAGTGTCTATCGTATTGCTTTGACTTTTACTATTCATTCTTCTTAACAAAGAACTATATTTTCTATTTCCTTTTAAGCTATCAGGTAAATCTTTAATACTACCACCCTGAGGAACGTAAGATATCAATCTTTTTGTTTCTTCCGTATGAAATGTTTGTTCATGATTATAAACAATATTACAATTCTTTCTCATTTCTTTTTGATATTTTGAAGTTGGTTCTGTTTTATATTTTGTATTGTCGTTGTTATTGTCAAGAGAAGGTAAATCAGAAATGGCTTCTTCACATGTTATTTTATATTTAAATTTATCTGGAAATTTAAATGTCCCTTTATCTAGTTCTTTTTTAATTCCTACAAAAAATACTCTAACTCTATTTTGTGGAACACCATAATCTGACGCCATTAATTTATCAATATAAACATTATATCCAATATTTTCTGCTCTTCTAATAATATCTTCCTTTACTTCACCATTTTTCATAGATAATATTCCGATTACATTTTCTATTACAAAAAAATCAGGATTTATAATAGATAAAGTTTTAAAATATTCTTTATATAATTTATTTCTCTCATCATCTTCTGATCTTCTACCAGCTAAACTAAAGCCTTGACATGGTGGACCTCCAATTACTCCAGATACATGTTCATTAACATATTTTTTTATAAATTTTTCATCTACTTCTAAAATATCTTTAACTATTCCAACTTTATTGGATCTATTATTATTAAATGTGTCTATTGCATCACTCCACAAATCAATTGCTAAAATACTTTCAAAGTTTTGTCTTTCAAATCCTAAAGTTAGTCCTCCAGCCCCACAAAACAAATCTATCACTTTTCTTTTATTCTTCATTTTCTAAAACCTCCAATATCATGTTAGAAACAGCATTAGCCATTAATGGTGGAACCGCATTTCCTACTTGCCTTAATTGTTCCCCTTTGTTACCTAAAAATATAAATCTATCTGGAAAAGATTGAATTCTGGCTGATTCTCTTGCGGAAGGTACTCTATTAAATATTGGGTGAAAATATACTGCATGTCCGGTATCAATAGTTGTCGATTGACCTTTTCCATCTAATCTTCTCATATAATTAGAATGTCTATTATTCCTTTTTGAAGGGAATAATTCTTCTGGCACATCTTTCCAATTTCCGCCTTGAGGAACATAACTAATTCTTTTTTGAACTTCTTTATTGGGATAATTAATTCTATGGTTAAAAATATAATTAGTTCCATCATGCATTTTATTTAAATACTCATTTGTAATTGAATTTGATATAGAATAAATCTCATTTGTTGCATCATCTGTTGCATTTTTTTCAATATCATATAAATCGCATAAGGCTTCATCAACAGTCGTTTTTTTTGCTACTTTATATTTGTCAATTATACTAAAATCTACTTTTCCAACATCATTTCGTATGCCAACAAAAACAGCTCTTATTCTTTTTTGGGGTACCCCATAATCAGAAGCATCAAGAATTTTATATTGAACATTGTATCCCATATCTTCCATCAATTCACAAATTTTCTTACGAGCAAAACCGTCTTTATTTGTTAAAATTTGCCTAACATTCTCTATCATTATTGCTTTAGGCCTTAATTCCTTTACAAATCTTAAGAAATGAAAAAATAATTTATTTCTAGGATCGTCTTCTAATTTTTGATGTCTATTAAGTGTGGAAAATCCTTGACATGGTGGGCCTCCAACAATTATGTCAATATCTTTGAATTTTGTATCTCTTACCTCTATTTTTGTTATATCTCCACATATCACATTAGCTTGGGGAAAATTGTATTTAAATGTCTCACATGCAGCTTTATCAAAATCAATAGCTCCTACAATATCCATTCTATTGTTTTGCCTAAATCCTTCACTTATTCCACCACATCCACTAAATAAATCTATCACTCTATACTTTTTAAATTCACTTTTATTATATAAACCATTATTTATACTTTTTCTAATTTTATCTGAAAGGCAACTACCTTTATATTCTTTGTCAATTTTTTCTATAACCTTATAAGATAGTTTTATTTTTACTTCCTTACCTTGAATAGATTTTCTTCCACTACCCTCTCTTTTTCCACCCTTATTCACAATGCCACCTCATTATAATTATATTGAAAACGTAGACTTTTTTCAATAGCTTTTTTAGTTATTTCAATAAAGGCGTTAAATAATTTGTATAACAAAAAAGCAAATAAATGCCTTTTTATTTAATACAATAATGCGTTTTTTAATTCTTCAAATAGCGCATTGGTTCTAGAAGTAATTTTCTTTTCATCCCAGATACCATTATTATCAAAATAGTTAATTATATCTTCAGATGTTATTTTAAAATCTGAATATGATCTTATACCATTGTTCTTACCATCACCATTAATTTTAACATCAAAGCTGGAATTTGAAATAGAATTATTTAATTTATCTTTCAAAATTGTCATATTACCTAAAGATTTAACTTTTTGATCTCGGAATTTAATTTGTTCGTCAATTGTATTTAATTGTTTTCCGTTATCATCTTTAGATGGTAACGTGTTCCAATGGGCTTGCCATTTTATAGGCATTATATGTTCTAATTGATAAGTGTCTTTAAATTCTAGTTCATGAATATCATTCTTTGGATCTCTTCTTCTATACAATTCAATTAAAAATAGTAATGTTTTTGCCTCATTATTATTCATTTTTTGTAATCCTATCAATCCACTATTTAAATCTTCTAAAGCATTAATTTCTTCATCAATTCTATTTTGTTTATTAATAAAATCAACACATAATTTGTTATAATTCTTGCTTCTAGATGTATTTTTGTTTAAATATGTTAAAACAATTATTTTTTCAATCTTATGTAATTCTTCATTTATTTTTTGGGGATTATTTTCATATTTATTAAGCAAGTATAGAATATATGGATTAAATGTTTTAGTACCTATAGTATCTTCAATTAATAATAACCTTGGTAGTACATTTTCTTTTGAATATGAATATTTGTATTCGCTATCTCTATTCATAAAGTTTTCTCTATATAAATCCGCATAAGAACACAATTCATTTAAGAATTCCTTTATTTCTTCTTCAGTGGTCATTTCATTAATAGCATGCTTAAACACATTAGGTAAATCAGCTAAAGTTTGAACTGGATTATATAATCCTTTAAGTGTAGCAAAACAATGCAAAAACATATCAATATTAGTTCTCTTAATTCTACCTGTTACAAACTCTTCATTCCATTTTACATCTAATTCATCAGTTTCACAAAAATGTTTCTTCCAAGTATTATCATATACATTGATTACTTTCTCAGAGAAATCATTTTTTTCTACACCATCAATAATTAAACTAACTTTATTAAATAAATTATTTTTTATTGTATCTGCCATTGTTAATCTTACACCAGCACTATTAAGTGTATCAAACACTTTTTGTTCATCCGCATCATCACTGATACTTATGACAACTAATATTTCAATTGGCGTTGTTATCAAAGCATTTAATAATCTTTTTTTGCTTTCATAATCCTCATTAATAAATTTGTAGTAAAAGAATTTATAACAATTGTTAATTAAGCTAGTTGAATCTTCTTTGACTTTGTTTTTTCTTTGTAAATCCATTACATAATCAAATTCTTCCTTATCAAGATGAGAATGGATAACTCTTGGCACATATAATGGATTACCATCTTCATCAACTTTTGTATCTTTTCTAAAGATAACATTAATTAAATCGGTATAATAATATTTTTTATCATTTTCATTCAATGAATCATATAAAGCCATTACAAATATTGATAATGTAGTTAATCTTTGTTGGCCATCAATAACTGAACATTCAGATGGATCGGTAACTTTAATTTTTTTCTTTCCTTTTAAAATTATTGAACCTAAAAATCCCGGAATATCGGAATCAAAAAAATTATCATATAATTCACTCCAGTTTTCTTCCTTCCAAACATATCTTCTTTGAAAAAAAGGTATTTTAACTAAACCAGCTTCGCTTAAAAAAGTAAGTGCTTTAGCTTCTGCGCTAAACATAATATCACTTCCTAGGCTAATTATACCAAATTTTGGCAAAATTTGATAAAAATTATTTATTTTATCCTACAATATAAAAGAACTAACTTTCTTGAACCACCTTTTGATTTTATGTTTTGAAAAACAGTAAATCATTGCTATGAGAATTAGCAACTAAGGAAGAACAATATTTTAATTCTTTAATATCGCCTATAATATCCAGACGTCTTAGGAGACTTAAGTGCCATTTATGTTCAAACTTCGCGTTATACAACATTAGAAAAAGTATTTTATGCTAAAGAATATAAAAATTTATTATAAAAGAATAAGGTGATACCAATAGAAACATTCACAATTTATCTAATTACCACTACGTTATTAATTAATACTTTAAAATATCATGGTAATTAAAAAGGGAATAATGGTTTATGTCAAATTATACCGGGTTATGTTATAATAATGGTATTAATGAGGTGCAATATGACCAAGATTTATTATTACAATTCTTTCAAAGATGATGTTATAGAATCAAAAGATCAAAATTATCAGTTAAAAGATAATTATAAATGGCTTCATCATAACATTTTTTATAAAATATTATCTTATATCATCTATTATTTAGTTCTTGTATTTTCCTTAATTTATGCTAAATTATTTTTACATGTTAAAATCAAGAATAAAAATATTTTAAAAAAAGAAAAAGGCTATTTTCTTTATTCTAATCACACTCAAATGCTAGGTGACGTTTTTAATCCGTTCTTAATTTGTTTTCCACATCATCCCTATATTATTTGTAGTCCTTCTAATTTAGGAATTCCTTTTTTAGGCAAAATACTTCCTATCGCGGGAGCTTTGCCCATCCCTAATAATATTCATGATATGATTAAGTTTAAAGAGGCAATTAACTTTCACCTTACTAAAGGTAATCCGATTATCATTTATCCAGAGGCGCATCTTTGGCCTTATGCTACTTTTATTAGAGATTTTCCGGAAACCTCCTTTCATTATCCTGTGGATAGTAACAAAAAAGTATATGTGGCCACTACTACTTATACCAAATCCAAATTATCTAAAAAACCAAAAATCATCATCTACCTTGATGGACCATTTAAATGTGATAGTAACTTAACTAAAAAAGAAAACATTAATAAACTTCATGATGAAGTATTTAAAACAATGAAAAAAAGAAGTAAATTAAACAATTACGCATATATCACATATAAAAAGAAAGATAATTAATCTTTCCTAAATCCCGCAATATCATCATCAGAAAAAGTATAATCCAGTTTTTTATGATAAGCTTTTTCATAAGCTTCTTTTTTTTGCTTATAATCCGTCTCCGCCATTATTTTACTATTTTCTCGAGCTGATTTTTTCTTATCGGAATAAATAGGCTTTAACACATGAACAATATATTCTACTTCATTAAATTCCTCATTATCTATTCTTTCAGTATCTCTCATTTCGACAAAGCAAGAAATAATTGGTACATTAGCTTCAGCGGCAAATTGATAAGCACCTCTTTTACAAGGTCTTGGTTTACGATAATTAAACCACATTTCTTCTTCAGGATATATTAATACATAATTATTTTTAGCTAATACTTTTTTTAGTTCGGGTTTAAAATTATTAATAATATAATTAGGACTTTTACACAAAGGAATAATATTTAAACTATTCATTAAATAGCCTAAAAATCCCGGCATGGCTAAATTAGTTTCTTGACTTACAATATAAAAATTTTTCTTATATCTTTTTTTAATCATTTTCCTAATAGTCATATTATCTAAAGGATTAAAATGATTACTAGTTATAATTGCTCCCTCATTTATATCTTTAATATTTTCTAAGCCTTCAATCTTTATTGATTTATTAAGTTTTAAACCAATACAATCTACAAAAAGGAAAGCACAACGACTTTTTAAAAAATAACCAACTTTGTTTTTACGGATATCATAAAATTTTTTTAAAGTTTTTTCTAATTCCTCATCACTTAAAACGGGATCATTAACTTCCACTTTTTTATTAAGTTCATTATTTTCTAAATTCTTTTGAATATTTTTAATAACTTCTTTTTTACTACCACCAATAATCATACCTAAAACCTTTTTTCTAAACCATTTTCAAACACAGTTTTAAAAGTAGTTTTATTTTGCATAATTTCGGAAGCTCTAGATACTAGATTATCTAACATCCTCACATCTTCTTCTTGCATTTCTTTGGTATAATTTTCTTTTTCTTTTAATATTTCTTCCTTAAATAATGACTTACTTGCATACTTCCAAAAATATTCTTCATAATCAACATTATCATGATGCCATGGCTTAAAAAACAAATTGTAATGGACTATTTTGGGACTTTCAAAAACTAAATGACCACCAGTGGGCATCGCATCCCATTTATTATCCAAATATAATATTTTTCCTTTAGCCATCGCATTAATATAATCTTGGTCAGGACAAACAGTATCAAAATGGTATTTATTAAGTAAATATAAAAAGTGATTTTCAAATTCTACTTCTCTTAACTTTTTCATATTCATTAAAAGGACTCCCGAATTAATATATTCCGTAATTGGAGACCCGGCATTAGTAGCAAAATATTCACATAATAATTCATTATCTTGACAAGACATATCGGTACAACCACCAAATAAATTATCTTTTAAATCGATATTATAAAGTTCAGATATATCACCAAGAATACAAGTATCACTATCAATATAAATAGCTTTATCATACTCGGGAAACATGCAAGGAATAAAAATCCTAAAATAAATTGTTAAAGTAAAAATATCTGCTTTTAATAAATTTTCTTTACGATTTGTAATGCAATCCAATTTATTTTGCATCTCAGTAAATATTATTTTAGCATTATCAGTTTCCAAAGTTTTTAATTTTGATATACTATCTTCTGTTATCGATTCATAGACAACATGAATATTATAATTGTAATCTAAAGAAGCATTTTCAATTAAAGAGGCAATTGCCACGGATAAATAAGGAGCATAATCCTTATCAATGGTAAAAAATATTGGTATTGTTTTTTTCATTTTTTCATCCTCTCCATTATTAATTTATATTCTTCTAAAATATCATCAAAGCTGTGTTCATTTAAAACATCATGTAATTTATCAACATGCCACGGTTTAATAGTTTGCGTACAAATTTTAGGCCAAAATCTAAAAGTCGTACTAAAGTGTCTAAAAACCGTTTCATCGCTTCTTTGTTTTTGCTCATTATAAATGCGATCCACAATTAATTTTTCCTTGGAAAACCAATTAAGGGCGGATTGATCCGGTAACATCATTTTTTGCCTTTTACATAATTCCCGGCATTTTTCTAAAAGGCCCGTTTCCTTGATTAATTTCAAATTCAAAAGTAATACTCCAGAATTAAGATAATCTTTCTTAAAAATATTCTTCCGATAAACATGACTACCATAGTAATCTAAAGCTCCTACAATTTCATATTCTGAATTATCCATATGATAAAACTCCTTAGGATCTTTTAGACAAACGACATCATTATCTAAATAAAGAATTTTATCAGGTAAATAGGACACTAAATCAGCATATAATCTAAGCATACAGTAAGGAGTAAAAAATGTTTTTATATTAGCTTCTGGAGGGCAACTGTTGACTTCATCAGTAACATCAATTAATTTTAAAAAATTCTTTTTATTTTTCTTTTTCATCACTTCTTCAATAACTTTTAAATTATCAAATCTAAGTGGTTCATATTTTTTCTTTTTATTTTCATAACGCATTGTGAATACATACACATGCAATTCCTCGTCTATATTTTTTAAAAGTGATAATATTGATATTACTAACCCATCAATAATATTGGCATCCCCACAGTACAGCAAATTCATTTTTACCTCCACTACTACTTTAAATTTTTACCATAAATACTTATATAATAATTTCCAACCTTTTTTAGAACAAAGTCTTTAATCTTTGTTGTATCAACATTTTTAAGTCCATAAGAAATCCCTATTCCTAAATATTTAACATAACTTTCCTTTTTAACCCACATAATCGTAAAATCTTCCACACTTTTTATTAACCTTTTTTCTTCTTCATTACATACATGCAACAATGCATTTTTAGGCATGTGGATTTTTTCGATATCAATCCCTACTTCAGCATCCGATATTACTAATGCCGTATAAATACCAGAATGGCTGATATTAAAATAAAGAGGATTATTTTCTAAATAAGGTTTACCATATTCATTATAAATAATTTTATCTTGAATGTCATTTTCTTCTAAGACTTTTTTTAATAAATCTTTTGAGGAAATATTTTTTTCTAAATATAGTTTATACATGCTTTTTTTCAATATATTTTATAATATCGCCCACAGTTTGGAGATTTTTAATATCTTTATCTAAAATCTCGATATCATATTTATCTTCAAAAGCCGCAACTAAATCAACTAAATCTAATGATTCAACATCTAAATCTTTAACTAAATTAGTCTTTTCATTGATATTTTCTTTTGGTATTTCTAATACCTCCGCAATTATACTAATTATTTCTTCTTTCATTTTACATCCCATCCTTTACTTTATTGCGCATTATTTTACCATTATTGTTTTTAACAAATTCATTGGTTCTTAATTTCACCAGCGCAATTTGATGATTTTTAGGTTTACCATTATTATACTTATAAATAAGATTATCAAAATATTCCTGATTGCCTAAATATTCTTCGCTAGGATAAATACATGCGATTAATTTATTAGCTTCTTCATATACTACAACTTCTTCAACGCCTTCATTTTTCATTAATTCGCTTTCAATTAATTCTGGACTAATATTTTCGCCATTACTTAAAATGATAATATTCTTTTTCCTTCCTGTAATAAATAAGAAACCATCTTCATCTAAATAACCTAAATCACCCGTATGGAAAAAACCATCCTTTATGACTTCTTTTGTGGCCTTTTTATCTTTATAATAACCCTTCATGACAATATCACCACTAACACAAACTTCTCCATCAATTATTTTAACAGTTACATCCCGGCACAATTGACCAACGCTACCATCTTTATGATATAAATTTCGATTAACAGAGACAACAGGAGAACATTCCGTAATGCCATAACCATTTAAAATTTCTAAACCAATACTACGAAACCATTTAACGTATTTAGAATCGAGGTGGGCTCCACCACAAATGATATATTCAAGATTGCTGCCAAATTCACTTAAGATTTCTTTAAATAATTTCTTTCTTATATCAATATTTAGTTTTAATAAAAAGTTACTTAATTTAATGCCTCGTTTTAAAATTTTATCTTTCCCTTTTTGTTTAACTGTTTTCCATATTTGCCGATAAAAAGTTTCAACAAAGGCCGGAACAACAAAGATAGTATTTGGCTTATTTTCTTTTAAATCTCTTAAAACATATTTTAAACTACTATTAATATATACTTCCTTACCATAATAGAAGGGTTTTAAAATACTAGTTACAAGACCAAACGCATGATGAAAAGGAAGAAAACTTACCACGGAACCATAAGGTTTAAATATCGAAGATGCTGCATAAATATCCGAAGCCATATTCTTTTGGGATAAAACTACCGCTTTATTAGCTCCCGTAGTTCCAGAAGTAAAGAATATTGCGGCATCATTATCTTCATTAGTAACCCATTTTTTAAAATCCTTTTTTCCTTCTTTTTTTAATTCTTCTATATCATCAATAGGCCTACTTCTATACTTCATCTCTTTAATAAAAGCATTATAATTTTCGGAATAATATATTATTTTAGTATCACTCTTTTTAAGTAAATTAATTAAATCATTTTCATTAGTATCTTTATCTATGACTACACAAACATTGCCACTTAAAATAATGGCTAGGAAAGTCACTATCCAGTTATAACTATTTTCACCAATTAAAGCAATATGTTTGTTTTTATAATTTTTACTAAAATAACCACTTAAATTTTGAACATCATTATATACATCTTTAAAAGTTTTAATTACTTTTTCATTTTTTATATGATAACTAAAAGCTATATCATTTTTATAATCTTTTAGGGCTAAATTTAATAATTCACCTAAGTTGTTAATTTTAACGTGGCCGTAATAGTCATAGTTTCGTCCTAACATAATAAAAACTCCTTATTAACTATCCAATATATATTATAGCACGCCCAATATTGATTAGTAAATGAAAGAGTTTATGCATTTTTAGTTTTCTTTATTCTTCTCCTAATTTTTTACGAGAAAATTCTCTTATTCTTCTTCTAGCTGAAGATGTTTTGGCATATTCTAGCCATTCACTACGAGGACCAAAAGAAAGAACATCTGTTACTATGCGAACGCGATCTCTATTTTGTAAAACATAATTTATAGGTACTAATTCATCATTAACAAAAGCCGCGGTCATGGTATTACCAACATCTGTATGAATCCGATACGCAAAATCAATCGGAGTTGAACCTTTAGGTAGTTCAATCATATCCCCTTTTGTCGTATAGACATAAACAGCTTCTGAAAATAATTCTCTTTTAACTTGACTAACAAATTCTTGATTATTCCCAAACATAGCATTCATTTCTATTAAAGAGTTATAAAACTGATATTTTTCTTTCAATTCTTGCTGCATAATATCCCGTGCGCAATCCGGTTTACTATCCCAATAGGCCGTTAAACCAAAAGAGGCTATTTTGTCCATATCAAAAGTCCTAATTTGGACTTGAACAAGACGATCATGCGGAGCAAAAACCGTAGTATGTAAAGATTGATACATGTTAGTCTTTGGATTACATATATAATCTTTAAACATTTCATTAACAGGATGATATAATTGATGAACCAATCCTAAAGCTCTATAACAATCTTCTAATTTATCTATCATTATCTTTAAAGCAAATAAATCATGAATATCCGACATTCTATGACCTTGATTTAAAATTTTATAGATGCCATAGATATTTTTAGTTCTAATTTTTATATCACTAGCAATGCTTTCATAACTTAAGAAAGTTTTTATCCGTTCTTTAATTTCCTTTAAAGTAGGGGTATAATCCATTTCAATTTTACTTTTTTGATCATCTATTTTTCTATATAAATCTGGTTTTAAATATTGGAATGCTAAATCTTCTAATTCACTTTTAATACGATAAGCGCCAATATAATAAGCAAGGGGTGCAAAAATTTCCATAGTTTCCAAAGAATTTTCTTTTTGTTTAAAACTACTTTTATATTGGAGAGTGCGCATATTATGAAGACGATCGGCAAGTTTTATAATAATGATGCGAACATCTTCCGTAATACCCGTAATAATTTTACGAGTATTAGCTAAAGATTGCGCCTCTTTACTAGAGAAATTCATGTTGGCGAGCTTAGTTACCCCATCAACTAAATTGGCAACTGTCGGATTAAATTCATGAGCAATATCTTCTTTGGTAATACCAGTATCCTCAATAGTATCATGTAAAAGACCTGCACAAATGGTATCCATATCCGCATGTAAATCCGCTAAAATATAGGCCACGTTTAAAGGATGAATAATGTATGGTTCCCCACTTTGGCGAAATTGTCCAGCATGGAGCGTTTCCGCATAGTGATAAGCCTTTTTAACAACATCTAGACTACCTAAATTATATTCGCAAATTTTTGCTAATAAATTTTCTAATGTAATTTCTCCCATATTACCCTCCAAATAAAAACACGCAAACCATTTAGAATTGCGTGCGTAATCTATCTTTTAAAGTATAATTGTTCATAATATAGTTATTAAATAGACAATTATTCATCATAATACTTCTCCTTTAAAAAATATTAAAGTTATTTTACTACATTGTCTATCTAAAAATCAAGAGTTTTTATTTAAACCAAATAAAAAAGTAGCCGCAGCTACTATTTTATAATTTCTGATACTACACCAGCACCAACAGTACGTCCACCTTCACGGATTGAGAATTGAGTACCATTTTCAAGTGCTACTGGAGCAATTAATTCTACTGTCATGTCAACATTATCGCCAGGCATAACCATTTCAACACCAGCTGGTAACTCGATAACACCAGTTACGTCAGTTGTTCTGAAATAGAATTGAGGACGATAGTTTGAGAAGAATGGAGTATGACGTCCACCTTCTTCTTTAGATAGAACATAAACACTAGCTTTAAACTTAGTATGAGGTGTAACACTTCCTGGTTTAGCAAGAACTTGTCCACGTTCAACGTCTTCACGAGCAATACCACGAAGTAAAACACCAGCGTTGTCACCAGCTTGAGCATAGTCAAGTGATTTACGGAACATTTCAATTCCAGTTACAACTGATTTTTGAGTAGGTCTTAAACCAACAATTTCAACTTCGTCGTTAAGATTTAATCTACCACGTTCAACACGTCCTGTAACAACAGTTCCACGTCCTGAAATAGTAAATACGTCTTCAATACTCATTAAGAATGGTTTATCAGTATCTCTTACTGGAGCGTCAATATAATCATCAACAGCAGCCATTAAGTCACG
>CANQXW010000029.1 GCA_947627925.1 uncultured Bacilli bacterium
AAGTTCGAACAGAAACGTCACTGGAGCAAGTGAGCGGAATCGAACCGCCGTCTCAACCTTGGCAAGGTCGCATACTAGCCGCTGTACTACACCTGCATGTACGTATAAAATAATACCAAATTTTTAAGGATAATGCAATAAAAAATTGCTCAAAAAGCTTCTTAATATCTAATTTTTAAATAATATCCATTTCTAAAAGCTTTTTTCACAAAACTTACAACTAACTAACTTGATAATATAACAACATTATGTTAAAATCATTATAGATAATAGAGAGTAGGTGTACTTTTTGTATGAAAAAAATATTTATTATGTTTTTGACATTTTTTATGATGCTAACTATAACTAAGGCAAATTGTTCTAATTCAGAAAAGCTAGATTTAAATAGTAAAGCAGCAAATGTTAAAACTAATTATGAATTAGTTTCCGATCAAATAAATTATGATGATGGTGTTAGTAATGTGGAATATTTTGTAATTAATATTTTAAATATTACCGAAGATACTTATGTTGAAATTACTAATGATTTATACAATGATGTCAAAGTATATCATTATAGTGATACTGATAATGGAAATGTAAAAATAACTTGGACAGATACAGATGAAATAGTTAACTTCACAATAAAAGTTTATGCCGAAACTAACACGGCATGCGGAGGCGAATTATTAAAAACATCAAGAATGGCTACACCTCGTTTTAATAATTATTATTACTTAGCCATTTGTAATGATGCCCCTGATTTTTATCTTTGTCAAAAATATGTTACAGTTGATGAAGTTGATGAAAGCGAATTTTCTAAAAAAATCGATAGCTTTATAAATGGTGAACTAGATAAAAATGGTGACGAAATAAAACAAGATGAAAATAAAAATGGATTTTTAGAGTTTTTAAATGAATACAAATGGTATATAGTAGGAGGGGTAGTAATAATTGGAGCTGGAATAGGTATAGCTATATACTTGAAAAAGACAAAGAAACAGAGGGAACTTGGAATATGAAAAAGAATTTAAAAATTATTAGCTTAATACTTTTCATAGTATTAAGCATTAATGTCGTTAAAGCTGAAGAAAATAATTGTGATATATCATTATATACAATTGATGAAGGTGAAGATACTGATAATGGTTATTTTGGTGGTGGACCAATAGTTAATTATACTTTTAGTGGAACATCAAATATTCATGGTACCCATTCTTATACGGCTTATTGCCATGACCCTGGAATTAGTACGAACATTAATAGTGGTGGCGAACAAATGAAGTGTAAGGTTTTATTTGATCCAACTAGTAAAGATATAAACAGAAATATTTTTGCTGCTGGTTTGTCAGCTATCTTAAATAGTGGCAAATCTGGATCAGAGGTTTATGTTGCGGCCAACCTTTATAAATTGTTATGGGCAAGGTATGATTCATCTGGAAGAAGTCAAGAAGTTCAAACTAAAGTATTAAGAAAATATATTAATGATTATCTTAAAGATGAAACTATTAGTGGTTATCTAAAAGAATTAGAAAAAAGAGTAAGCAAGGGATATTTAATTCAACATGAATTTAGTAGTGCTGATGTTGCAACATGTACCTCTAATCCATCTGCATGTGAAACGCCAGAGACCATGGAAGCTGTTAAAGCATTATTAGAAACTGGTTTAAAAGCCGCTTTAGATTATGCTAAAGATGGTTCAGCAAGTGTTACTGTAAGTGATACTCCAAAATCTTCAAAGAATGTTGAACGAGATGAAAATGGTGTTGAAAAATATGTTCAAACTTTAACTTATGTTGTTAATATTGATAATTTTTCAGGAGAAGATTCTTCTGTAAAATTAAATTTTGAATGTTCTAATTGTACTAATTATGGTATTCAAACAAAATTTTATCTAAATGATCAAGAAATTAGTGCTAGTGATTTAGCTAATAAAAATTTAGCTACTGACGAATACATTAAAAATGGTGATGGCAAAGTTAATTTTAAAATAGAATTTAGCGGAACATCTGATAAGTATTTGTGTGAGCAATTAAATTATGCTATTACTTTAAAATATTATGAAGAATCAATATCTAAAAGTGTATATGAAGCATATAAATGTAAAAATTCAGGAGCTTGTCAAGGATTTTATGTAGTCGAAAAGAATACAGACGATTCTACTAATGCTAGAGAAAGATCTGTTAAAATAAGTCATAGCCTTTCACTATGTTCTCTTAGTTGCGTTAATTTAAAAGATATGTGTGATGATGGTAATCAAAGAGCTTGTGATAGATTTAAAAATGAATTTAATAGTGAATGTATAACTTGTACTTCATCAGTTCCGGAAGTTGAATGCAAAACTTGCCAAACAGGAGAACATCAAATAGATTTAGTTGAAGGATATAATATTGACCCTTCGACTTGTGAGCAATCTACAGAAGATAAATTAGATATTAAATCTTGTATTGCTAACGATAAAGCTTCTGATACGGCTGGAAATTCTTATAAAGTAGCTCAATTAAGTGATGCATCATCTTATGCGAATGTTTATTGTAAAGAAGATTATAGTATGACTTTACCGGGCTCAATTATTACGGAGTCTGGAGGTTATTTCACTTTAAGAGCTCATATTGATGGAGTTAAACGTTGCTATACTAATCAAATATTGCCTAACGATTTAGAAGCTAAAATTGAGGCTGCGGCTAGAGCATCAGTTGATGCCTATAATACATGGCAAAAATGGGAAGGCGCTAAAGCTATAGATCGAGCTGGAGAAGAAGATAAAAGATATATTGTGCGTAGTGAACAACCTTGTTCATCAGAAACAAGAAATCAAACAGTGGCTAGTAAGACTGTATGTGATCAAATGGGCGGAACATATGATTTTGAAACTAAAAATTGTTCTTATGTAGTACGTCAATGGCAATATGCTGCCAAATTGGTTCGTACATATCAATATTATAAATGTGTTTATAATGATGGTTGTGCATGGGTGGAAGCAGAAGAGCCGATTGAACAAGTTGGCGAGTTTCAAGCGTGTGGGCAATTCCCTGATGGCCAAAATTTACCAGATGAATTATATCAAGAATTAACTGACAAAATTGGTACAAATTATACAATTACAATTAGTGGTGGTGCCGATCCAATGAAAAATCCAAGCCGTACAATTACAGTTGGTACTGGTGATAAAGCTAATGTTGGTACTGGTGGTATTAGAGAAGTTATTGATGAATTTAACTATAATACTGGTTATAATGCTGATATAATTATTCCAGGTGGAATAAACCCTTATCCATTTATAGATGCTTGGAAGATGGATTATACTTTTGAACCAGAAATGTATTATTGGTATCAAGAATCTACATATCGGGCTATGGAATTAACTAATAAGTTAGAATTCTTAAGCAACATTGAGATTGATGAAGAGCCAACTTATAAATATTGTGTTGGCGAAGTGTCTAAAGATTATAAATTATGTAATGGTTCCGAGAGTAATTGGAAAGATAGTTTAACATTAAATGATACTTATGTTATAAAGCAAATATATGCATGTGATTTGAATGGTTGTGGAAATAAGAGCTATGTTCAATCTTTGGCTGTATATGCTAAGCAAGATATGAATGCTAAATCTAGTTTTATCACTCCAACTCAATACTATACAATTTATCCAACAGGAACGATTGTTGTAGCTAGAAAAGGAACTGATATTCAAAATGGTGTTGCTTTAGAAAATGGCCAACCTGTTGAATCAAAAAGTTATGGTGTTAAAAATTACTTATTATGGATTAAAAATTTAGGAGAATATTACGACAGAGATGAAACAGGTCGAATTTGGGGCGATGAGAATAGTGTTATTGCTCATAATTTAAAAGAATCAAGTGCTTGTCGAAATGAAAAATCAGCTTTAGTTTATGATAAAACAATTGATGATTTCTACATTGATAGTGGATTATATTCTTGTGAATATGATGTTAACATTTGTTGTGATGGACCTTGTCCTCCAACTGTTACTAATAAGTGTGTGGCTTTAATAGATAACGAAGGAGCAATGCATTATTATGATGACAAAGGTAAGCAAGTAGAAGAGGCAGAATATAGAGCTAAATGTTGTACACCAGAAGGATGTCCTCCTGTAATTTTAAATAATAATATTGATTATCATCAAATAACTAATGAAAACTTAAACCCTAATGATCGGGAAATGGGCCGAAATTGGAATTGGGATGAAAATATCACTACCGCTGTGGAATTAAAGGCTTATGTAACAACCAAAGAAATAGAGGACAATGGTAATAATATTTATGATGTTGATTTTGATAATCCAGATGATGTAAAGAATTTTGCTATGAGAGTTAAGATGGATAGTAAAATGATTAGTAAAATCAGAAAATACAATGATGAACAAGATGGATATTTAAATAATACAATGGAATGTTATAATTTAAATGCTGGAGATCAAGTATATGAAAATGTTTTCTGTTATAGTACATTTATTGATGAATTATTAGAAGATGCCGAAATAAGTAAAAATATTAGTTTTGCTATTCCAGAACTTGGCAACAAAAGGCCAAGAACTAAAACTGAAAGAGAAAATAATAGTGATAAGTACTTCTCAAGTTGGCTTCAAGCTGAATTTAATACGACTAATTGGGAAGTGACAACTGAAAAAGGTATAGCTTATTATCAATCATATTATGGTAAAGTTTATGATGAGACAACGCAACAAGAAACAAATTATCGTGTTGGTCCATCATGGAAGTAGGAAGGGAGGAAACATAGAATGAAAGAAGCTTATTGGGGATATTGGTTAATTTTATTAGGTGTATTCGTTGTTATAATAATGTTATTAATTCAAAATGTGACCTCCAATAATACGGAAGATACTTATACGGTTAATCAAATCAGTGAAGCAGCTATGATTGATGCGGTAGATTATGCTTATTATAGACAATATGGCGAACTTAAAATCAATCGAGAAAAATTTATTGAAAGTTTTATGAGAAGATTTGCTGATAATGCTCAACTTACTACTGAATATACATTAGTATTTGCGGGTATATATGAAACCCCACCAAAGGTAGGCGTTGAAATTACAAGTGAAACAGAAACTTATATAATAGCTAATGATGAATCAACATTTGATATGGCTAGCCGAGTAGAGGCCATATTAGAACAAACGAATTAGGAGGAATGAAAATGGGAAATTTAGTGGCGACTTTAAAACGGTTCATTTCAAACAAAAATACCGTAACGATATTAGCGGTATTAGCAGGGGTAATAATTCTTTGGTATTTTTACAATTATCGAGTTAATCAAGCAATAACAACAGTTAGGGTACCTTATGCTGTAGAAAGAGTAGATACAACAAAAAAAATAGAAACTGATAATATTGAATATCGAGAAATAACAAAAAGTTCTTTAAAAGATAATGATATTATTACTGATATTAATCAATTACAAGATAAATATGTGTGTATTGGTACAAGTATTCCAGCCAATGGTTTCTTCCATGCATCTCAAGTATGTAAAGAAGAAGATCTTCCAACAACGTTCCTTCAAAACATCCCAGATGGTTATTCACCATTTGATTTAGGAGTTACTAGTACATCTACTTATGCTAACTCTATTGCCCCTGGTGATTATATTGATTTATATGTTACAGTTCGAGATCGGGCAAATGACAATAAAGTAATTTTTGGTAAATTAATTGAAAGTATTGAAGTTCTTGCGGTTCGCGATAGTAGTTTGCGTGATGTCTTCTGGGACTCAACAGCCGGAGACTCTGCGCACTTACTATTTGCTGTTCCTAATGATTATTTAACATTATTAAATGTAGCTCAACAAATATCAGGACTTCAAATAAAACCAGTACCTAGAAATGCCCATTATACACAAAATCCTGGGGAAACCCAAATTTCAAGTCAAGAAATATATTCTTTCATAATGAATGAAGCAGAATATTTAGGAGAAGAAGAATAAAAAGAAAGGGGAGAGTTAATAGTGAATGATGCTATATTTTCACAGATTGACTTTGGGCCTTTAAAAGAATTTTTAGATGATGATAATATTACCGACGTTTCTTATGGAAACGGTGGACAAATTCATTTGAAAACTTTGGATAAAGGTGTTTACCGAATTGAAAGGCCTGAAATAAATAATGCTCTTTTAGAGAAATTAGCTTTTCAATGCTCTAATGTTATGGGTAAAACATTCAATATGGCTCACCCGTTCTTAGATGCTGAGTCAGCTGAATTACGGTTAAATTTTATTCATGATTCCATTGCTACAAATGGAATTTCCTGCGTTATTCGGAAAACTCCAGCCAAAATAAGACTTAATAAAGAAAAATTAATTAGTGAAAAATACGTAACAGAAGATTTATTAGATTTCTTACTTACTTGTGTCGAAGGACATTGCAATATCATTGTTAGTGGAGAAACTGGTTCTGGTAAAACGGAACTAGTTAAATACTTAGCTTCGCACACGAAAGAAAACGAAAAAATAATTACAATTGAAGATACTTTGGAACTACACTTAGATAAAATATTTCCACATCGTGATATAGTAGCTGTTAAAACCAACAATATTGCTAGTTATTCAGACGTATTAGTTGCGTGCATGCGGCAAAACCCTCGTTGGATTTTACTATCCGAGGTTCGTAGTGCGGAAGCTGTAACCGCTGTTCGTAACTCTATTTCTTCAGGGCATAACATTATATCTACTATCCACTCTGATAGTGCGAGAAATGTTCCGATGCGGCTTTATTCTTTACTAGAATCAAGCCAAGATATTGATCAATTTTTAAAGTCAATTCACCGTTATGTGCAACTGGCTATTCATGTTAAAGGATACATGAGTGCGGAACTAGGAAGATTTCAACGGGAAATAGTAGAAGTGTGTGAGTTTTATGTTAATGAAGAAAATGAAGCCGGTTATAACATAATTTATAAAAAAAGTTTAGATGGAAAATTCCATTTTAAAAATCCGACTAAATATTTAAGAGATTATTTAGGAAGTCAAGGGGTAACCTTAAAAGAAAATTTATTTGTGGAAACAAACGATGAAGAAGAAAACCATTCTACTTCAACACCAGCTATTGGAGTAGAAGCCATAGACACTTTATAAAGAGGAGGTGCATAATGAAAACATTACCAGAATTATTAATTTTATTAGCTTTAGCGATATTTGTTTTGATGTATCGAAACAATAAAAATGGTAAATCATACAAAGATGTTTTAGAAAAAGTAGAGGGGGTATATGATAAATATGCACCATATTCTTTTAAGGTAGTTCGGGAAAAGGCTAAGGAGTTAGGCCAAGAATATACAGTTAAACAATATGCCATGCAAGTAGTATTGCTGGGAGGATTTGCTGCTTTAATAGGTTATTTCTATTTTTATAGTATTATTTGGGCTCTTGTTTACGCGGTAGCTACCATTGCTTTTATTCCTTATTTAGCTTATTTACGGTGTCAAAGGGTTTATAGTGAATTTATTTTTGAACAAATTCAAACCTATACTACTAACGTTATTATGGAATTTAACACTACACAAAGTTTTGTTAAAAGTCTAGAGGGTGTTAGAGATTCGGGAATTATTGAAGAACCAGTTTTAGGGGATATTAAAAAGATGATTGAATTATCTTATACTAACGGAACCATTGATGAATCAATTGAATATTTTAATGCTAAATACCCATATTATATGGTTAAAAATATGCACCAATTATTCTTACAAATAACTAAAGAAGGTGCGAAAGATGCCGGAGAATCTTTGGAAAATATGTCACTCGATATCGACTCTCTAGTTGAAGGAGTATATCGTGACCAAATGGATAGAAAAAATTTCCACACCAGATTTTTAACATTCGCTGCTGTTTTATTCTTCTTAGTAATCGTTGTAGAATTTATGCTAGGTGAAGAAAACTACATTGAACTTCTTAATATTTGGTATGTTAAAATAATTCTTCATGCCATTATTATCATTAATATTTATTTCTTAATTACGGGAGAAAAATATTACAATGAAGATGTGGGGGCTGAATAATGCAAATAGAGATAATTATTATTGCGGCTTTAATACTCTTAGTTATGACTTATAATGGTCAAGTAAGTATTAAAGATTTAATTAATGATAACTTCTACATATTTAGAAGATTAAAAGAAGAAGATTGGGATTTTTATGTTCGAGCTAGATATGGTGATAATGTTAATTCTGATGCTATTTTTATTAAAAGAGTTAGAAATGGCTTATTAGTTATCATTGTAACATTATTTTTCTTCATTCAAAAATTAAATGCTATGTATGTTTTGATTGCCTTTGTTTTAGGATTTGCTATCTTTAAAATGGATTATATAAATATTAAATCATATTATAAAAAGCATATGTTTTATGTTGATAGTATGCTACCATATTATTTAAAAAGCATTGAAATTTTAATTCAACACTATACAGTACCGGTAGCAATTGGTAAATCAATTTTAGATGCCCCTGATATTTTTAAAGATGGACTACAAGAAATGATAAACGAAATAAATTCTGGTGATGATTCAATTAATCCCTATATGAATTTTGCTAAAAAATATCCAGTAAGAGATTCCATGAGAATGATGCGGCTTTTATATCGTTTGAGTATAGGTAGTCAAGACCGGAAACAAGAGCAAATGTTAATGTTTTCTAGAACAATATCTAATTTGCAACAAAAAGCACGGGAAACTAAATATAAAGCAAGACTTGACAAAATGGAAGGCAAAACAATGCACATGCTAATTTCTACTGGTTTAGGGGTTATGGTCTTATTAGTATTTGCCGTTTTACAAATGATGAATTTATAAAAGATTATTTACATGAAAATGACAATTTAGTAAAAAGAATTAGAAATAACCTAAAGAATTAATTGATATTTTAAAAATTATTAGTTATAATAATTATATATAATAAGGAGGAGATAAAATTTGAAAGAAGCAACTGGTGAATTAAATATGACTGTTGTTACTGTTGTAGCAATTGCAGCAATAATGGCCTTTTTCTATTTACTTATATGGCCTACAATTAAAACAGGCTTAGCTTTACAATCAGCATGTAGTGCTTCAAATGGTGAAAATTATGAAGTCACTTCTGGTGATGGAACAATTACATGTAAGGATGGCAAATGCACTTTTACAGATGCGAATAATAAACAATCATCAAAAGATTGTAATAATGTAACAACTGGTGCAGGAGGTACTACTGGTGGTACTCCATCATAATTTAGATTATGAAAGAATCGACAGGTAGTTTAAACGCGACAATTGTGGTAGTAATAGCCGTTGGGGTCTTTATGGCCTTTTTTTACTATACGATTTGGCCATTGGTAAGAACTAATTTTGAACAAAATTCCCAATGTAGTAAAGCTATATGTGATCCATGTGAACCGGATGCCAATGGTAAAAAAAATTGCGAATTTGTTACATGTTATCCTCGGGGTGCAGAGCATACCGAAGATAATGCTTTGCAATGCGTTTGGAAAGGTTAAGGAAGTGAAATAGTGAGAGAAGCAATTGGAGGAATACCGATATTTCAAATTGTTGTAGTATTTATTTTGCTCTTCACAGGTATTATGTGCTTAACTATTAATAGATCAAAGGCTTTTGGAGTTAAGGATGAAATAATTACTATAATTGAAACAGAAAGTAATGGTTCTGCTTCTTTTACGTTAGATGAACATGTCAATTCTTTAATTGCTGAACAATTAAAAACGGTTGGATATCGTACAACAGGAACTTGTCCTGAAGGTTATAAAGGCTATAATCGAGATGGAGGAGATGCCTCCAATAACAATGCTGCTTATTGCATTAGAATAAATCAAGTAGATTCGGTTTTTTATAAAGATGCTCAAGATAAATGTAGCAATTCCAAGTGTAAACCAACTTCAAATGATTTTCCAGGAATGGCTTATTATGATATTATTTTATTTTATCAATTAGACATTCCAATTGTAAGAGAAATGTTTAATTTTAAAGTAACTGGTTCAACAAAGTTGTTATTTAAGTAGGTGAATTAATGAGAGAAGCAATAGGAACAGAAACAATATTTAAAGCTATCATAGTATTTACTTTAATTTTTGCCGCTTTTGTAGCGGTAGCGATAACTTATAACAAAGCATATAAAATGAAAAATCAAGCCATGTTTATTTTAGAAAAATACGAGGGAATTAATGATAATTCTTTAAGAATTATTAATAATTATTTAAAAAATAATGGTTATAAAACAACAGGAGTTTGTGATGCTGGAGATTATGGTATAAATAATTTAGAGGATATTACTTATACCACTGCTAATGGAAGCGACAAATTTTATTACTGTTTAAAACCTGTTAATAAAACAAATAAAACTTATATTACTATAAAAGTATTTTTTAAATTTAGTTTACCTTTTTTTAATGATTTAGCAACATTTAAAATCACAGGAGAAACTAAAGGAATAACCAATTTTTAGTAAAGGGGAATTTTAAATGAATGTAATAGTATCAAACAAATATCAAACTTTATTAGGAACATTAAATATTGATGTAATAAAATCAATTAATGGTGAATTTACCGTTACTGATTTAGCAAATCAATTTTCTAATTTTTTCTATAATAAAATGATTATTGATGTAACCGCGATTAAAAATTATCAAAATGTTAATGTCATGCGGGAATTATCCATGAATTTTGAAATGGATAAAGTTGTTTTACTTCTTGATGATTCTCCAGAAGTTAATTCGGGAAATTATCTTTCTCAATTAGTATCTTTTGGTATATATAATTTTACGAGAAGTATTGATGCCGTCCCTTTTTTAATTGATAATCCTAATTCTTATAAAGATGTAGCTGGCTATCAAAATATGAATAATGCTCCGAGTAATAAAACAGGAATGAAAATGAAAAATCAAGAGAAAAAGGAAGACGTACATCTTGAACAAAGGATAATTGGTTTTAAAAATGTGACGGAGCATGCAGGAGCTACAACTTTAATATATATGCTAAAAAAGCATTTAGAGGATGCTTATAAAGTAAAAGCCATTGAAATTAATAGTACTGATTTTGAATATTTTAACGATAAAACTTTGGAAAGCGCCGATTTTATGAATGTTACTTATAAAATTGCTAATTATAGTGATGCTGAAGTAATATTAGTAGATTTAAATGATGGTCCTGATAATATTTGTACTGAGGTTATTTATTTGATTGAGCCAGGAATAATTAAATTAAATAAATTAATTAGAAATGATCGTAAGGCTTTTGAAAAATTAAGAAACAAGAAGATTGTTTTAAATAAAAGTGTTTTAAATAGCAATGATGTTTCCGATTTTGAATATGAAAGTGGAAGTAAAGTATATTTTAATATCCCTTGTTTAGATGAAAAATTAGATAATAATAAAAAAATAAAAGAATTTTTAATTGCTTTAGGCTTCTCTAGACTAGATATCGATAATGATAAAATGTGGTAAATATTAGTAAAAAAAATGGTATTTTCTTGACATATATTTATAAATTAGATAAAATTTAGATAAGAGAAAAGGAAAGAAGGAAGAAATATGTTATTAGGTTTTTGTGCTGAAACAGCCAACATTTGGAATGTAGTTGGTTATATAGTAGTAGTTATTAAAATTGTTATTCCTTTAATGTTAATTGTTTTAGGAATGGTTGATTTAGGAAAAGCTGTTGTATCAAGTGATGAAAAAGCTATTAATAAAGCTGTAAGTACTTTAATTAAAAGATTTATTGCCGCTGTAATTGTGTTCTTTGTACCAACTATCGTAAGCGCTTTGTTTAATGCTTTATCATTGATTGGTAATGAAAATGATTACAATACTTGTATTCAATGTGTAACACAAACTTGTCCTGAACTTGCTAAACAAGCAACAGGAAATATTCAAGCTCCAGCAGCAGAGCAATAATTAAATCACTTCGGTGATTTTTTTAAGGTTTAAAATTATTTAATTTAATGTGTTTTATAAATTGTGAAATCAGCGATTTCACTTTTTTAAAATTTTCTAATATTATAAATTTTATTTTAATTGTGCCGCCAGTTCCTGACCAATTAAGATTCTATTTATTTTAAATTGGTGGCCCACTGTGCCACCTTTTGAAACATTACATAAAATGATATAAAAATGTTTTATTATTATATTTTTTCTCTCATATTATTTAATAATTTAAATGATGTTATATATATTCCTTTATCATTTATATATTTCATAACATATTTATCTTTTTCTTTGACTATTAATATTCCTTCTGTTTTAGAATGATGCTCTTTTTTTATATTCTTATCTATATAATCCATATAAAATCTTATTTGGCCTATTTGTGATGGTTTATATTCTTCATTTTTAACTTCTACAACGACAAAAGAATTTGTTTCATAGTTAAAAAATAATAAATCAGTACGATAAGTTTTATTATTTATTTTTAAGGGGTATTCATGACCAATTAGAGCAAAACCACTTCCTAATTCCATGAAACCATCTTCAATCATTTCAATTAATAATTTATGAATAGCCTTTTCATTTAAGTTATTTATATCTTTATCAGTTTTAATAATAATGGGATCTTTAATCATATCAGAAAGTGTTAAATTATATTTATCTTCTTCATTAGTAATTAATTTAATATTTTCTTTATCAGCATAAGATAATCTATTAAATGCCTTACTTTTAATTTCATTTCTTAACTCTCTTACTGATAAGTTATTTAAGATAACTTGATTAATATAATAATTTCTTTCATTTTCATTTTTGAGTGGCAATAATTCTATTATATGAGACCAACTTAATTGTCCAGACAGTGTCTGGACAATTGGAAAATTCATAAAAAATTGTCTCATATAAAACATGTTACTACGACTGTATTGTTTTCCGTAATCTTTAACAAATATTTCTGACCACTTTTTAATTAAGTAATCTCCATACTTGCCCTTGTTTCGCCACCTTGGGCTTTTACAAGTAATTTCCCAATATTCCATTTAGCCATTAAATCATCATAATTGTTTTTATATTCTCTAACTTTTTTATTTACTTCGACATTTTCAATAATATTTTTAATTTCATTAAAATAATCTTGTTCATGCATAATAATTCCTCCAATGAGGATGTATTATAGCAGATGCTATATGTTTATTTTGTCACTTTTTGTCGAATATATTAAAAAAGAAGAAATTTTTACTGAACATATTCTTAACTATAAGTTATTTATATTTTTTTCAAAATATTATTTAATGATTTAAATATTCTTTTTCCATAAGCAAACAACAAAAAGTGAAACGTTATACATTCCGAAAAAATTCGTAAAGTGAAAAAATTCGGAATGTAATCATTTACAACTATTTTAAAATAATTTATAATTTATTTATGTGAGGTGGTTTCTTATGAAAGAAATAAAAAGAGATTTTTACTTAAATCAATTAATTAAAAAAGATGGTAATGGAATGATTAAAGTAATAACGGGAATTAGAAGATCTGGCAAATCTTATTTATTAAAAAAAATATTTTATAAATACTTATTAAAAAATAATGATAAAAATCATATAATATATATACCTTTAGATATTAAAGAAAATGAACATTTATTAGAAGGCAATGCTTTTATAAAATATGTTAAATCTTTGATAAAAGATAATAAAAAATATTATTTATTAATTGATGAAGTCCAAATGATGGATGATTTTGTTCCGGTTTTAAATACTTTTCTTTATGAAGATAATATTGAAGTATACGTTACAGGTTCTAATGCTTACTTATTATCAAAAGATATAGTTACAGAGTTTAGAGGTAGAGGCGATGAGATACATATCTTTCCTTTAAGTTTTAGTGAATTTATGAGTGCTTATGATGGTGATAAATATGAAGGCTATGAGGAATATAGTATTTATGGAGGACTTCCTTATACTTTATCATTAGAAACAGATAAAGAACGTTCTGATTATTTAAAAAAATTGTTTGAGGAAACTTATATCAATGATATAATCGAAAGACATAAAATAGATAATATAAATGAATTAAATGAACTTTTAAATATCATATCTTCTCAAATAGGATCTTTAACTAATCCTTTAAATTTGCAAAATGCTTTTAAAAGTATAAAAGGATTAGATTTAAGTGACAAAACAATAAGCAAATATTTAGATTACTTTGAAGAAGCCTTTTTAATTAATAAGGTAGAAAGATATGATATTAAAGGTAAAAAACATATTAATTCTCCTTATAAATATTATTTTGAAGACATTGGACTACGTAATGCTAGACTTAATTTTAGACAAATTGATAATGGATATATAATGGAAAATATTATATATAATGAATTATTAAGAAGAGGCTATAACGTAGATATTGGAGTAGTTACTATAAATGAAAATGGTAAGAGACCCCAATATGAAGTTGATTTTGTTTGTAATGAAGGAAGTAAAAAGATTTATATTCAATCAGCATATAAAATGCTTGATCAAATGAAAGAAATACAAGAAAGAAAATCTTTAGTTAATATAAAAGATTCTTTTAAGAAAATTATCATTGTTAATGATATGAGTAAGCCAAGAATAGATGATACAGGCATTATAGTTATGGGTATTTATTATTTTTTATTAAATGAAGATAGTTTAGATATATAAAAGAATATACATAAATAAAAAGGAAAAGAAGAGAGAACTTTTCTTTTTTTGATGGCAGTGAAGAAGTAACAAAAGAAGGATGAAAGAGGAATGGAAAAGAAGAATACGATGTCTGTTGGCACTGTTTATTTTGTCACTTTTTGTGTATTAAAAAAACTCGGATTTCCGAGCTATAACATATACATATTGGTTGTGTTAGTTTCATAATCATCAGCTGAAACAACATTACCAGTATTTTCTAATTTACTTAAACGATAATCCATTCGATTTAATTGTCTTTCAATTTTAGCCAATCTACTTTCTATATCGCTACCATCGCTATTTGTGGTATAATTATTAGGCATAGGGCCAGGTCCTTGATAAAAATAATTGCTTCCAGTTTGATAAGGCATTGGTCCCATATTATTCATATTAGGATTGTAGGATTGATAAGAACTTTCAGCAAAAAAAGAATTTCTTGTTTTGCGCATAATATACCTCCTACAACATTATATGTTTGCAAAAGGGAAGTGGTTAAAATGCGTATGCGAAGTCCTAAATATAAAGATGAAGTTATTCATAATTGTTCTTTTTTAATTGATAAAGAAATTAATTTTGAAAAAGAGAAGCCTTTACATGTGGAAATTGGGATGGGTAAAGGTAATTTTATTATTAATATGGCTTTAAATAATCCTGATATTAATTTTATTGGGGTGGAAAAATATTCTTCCGTTGCGGCGATTGCTATTAAGAAAGCTTTAGAATATGATTTACCTAATTTAAAAATGATTATTAGTGATGTTGTTAATTTAGAAGATGTTTTAAAAAATAAAGTTGATGTTATTTATCTTAACTTTTCTGACCCTTGGCCTAAGAAGAAACATGCCAAAAGAAGATTAACTTCTGAATCTTTTTTAAAACTATATGATAACTTTTTTAAAGATAAAAATACAATTATTTTAAAAACTGATAATGATGATTTGTTTTCTTATAGTCTTACATCTTTACAAGATTATGGATATACTCTTGAAGATGTATGCTATGATTTGCATGCAAGTAACATTCCTAATGTCCTAACGGAATATGAAGAAAAATTTAGTAAAGAGGGAATCAAAATAAAATATTTGAAAGCAAGTAAATAAACGTGCTATAATTAATATGGAGTTAAAAATATGAAAATTAAAAAGATATTTTTAGGTATAATAGGCATCTTATTTTTAACGGGATGTACTAATATAAAAAATTTAGCTTATGACGATATTATAAATATGCTAAGCGTTAATAAAAAAAATATTAATACTTATAGTCAAGGATTTAAATATTATATTCCGAAAACTTTAAGCATTAAAGAATCGGGATCTAATTATTCCGTTATTGAAAGTAAAAATGCTACATATTATTTATATATTGATTTAATAAGTTATTTTAATAAAAAAGAATTAAATTATGTATCTAGCAAAGATTCTCTTTATAGTGAAATGATTAAATATCAAGATAAGTTGGGGTATGTTGATATTAAATTATGGGAAAATAATCAATATCTGATTGAAATTATGTATAATTATGCTAAAATAGAAGTAATGGTAGATGAAGAATTGATTAATGAAGCATTAATTAATTCCGTAAGTATATTAAGAAGTATAGTGTATAATGATACCATAATTGAAAATCTATTAAATGATGACAATTTAAATTATACGGAAGAGGTATTTGATATGTTTAAAGATACCGATGATAATTCTAATATTTTGGATTACGTCGAAGATGGTTATGATTATAATGAAGAAGAAAACCAAGACAAAGATACCGATTACATAAATTAGAAAGGTGATCCTTATGAGTATATTTAAAAAGTTAAAAGATGTTCTATTTGAAGAAGAAGAGTATACAGAACCGATAAAAATTAGAGAAGAGAAAAAAGAAGAAGTGCCAGTTCGACCAAAAAGTGTAGAACAAGTAGAAAAGAAGAGTGAACGGGTAGTTTTTGAAGATACAATGGAAACACCAATCGCTACTAAAATAAGTCCTGCACCAGAAAAGGCTAGTGAGGCAAGACAAACTAGAGCGGAAAGCGAAAGAGAATTATTTAAAAAAGAAAATACTTTTGAATTTCCTTCTTTTGATGAAGAAGAATTTCAATCAAGTATGCGTAATAATAAACCGGTGACAAATGTTTTAGAATATGAAAGAAAAAAATCAGTAGAAACTAGAACGGATTATGGTCGTTATGAAAAAGTAGTTGAAAAAGAATATACCGAAAAGAAAAAATTTAAACCATCACCAATTATATCACCAGTATATGGAATTTTAAATCAAGATTATAAAGCTGAAGATATAGTAAATAAAGGTGATAATGTTAAATTAGATTTTGAAAGCGTTAGAAAAAAAGCTTTTGAACCGAAAGAAGAAAAAGAAGAGAAAAAGACTAATGATATTCCTAAAGTTTCGGATATTATTGATGAACCAGTAGTAACTTTTTTTGAAGAAAAGGATAAACTAAAAGTAGAAGATGAGCCAAAAAAAGAAGAATACAAGAGCATTAATGATTTATTAGAAGAAGCTAGTGATGAAATACCTTTAGATGATACTTTAGAAATGCCTATTTCGAATAACTTAGATGTTATTGAAGAAGAATTAGAAAAAATAGATGATGTTGCTAAAGAGGAAGAACCTATAGAAGAAGACTTAGAAGAAGTAAAAGATAATGAATTATTTGAACTTATTGATTCAATGTATGATGAGAGAGAGGAGGACTAGTTAAATGGACTTTTTATCTACTTTTTTGCCTATTGTAATTTACTTTTTATTAATTATTTTGATTGTTGTAGGAATAGTTTTAGGAGTAAAAATTATAATTACTATAGATAAAGTAGAAAAAACTGTAAATATGGTTAATGAAAAAGTGGAAAAAGTATCACCTTTATTTGATACTTTGGGCGCTATTTCTGATAAAGTAAGTAATATTATTGCTACTGTAATAAATACTGTGGAAAGTTTAATTATGAAATTATTTTTAAGAAATAAAAATAATAATGAAGAAATGGAGAGTGAAGAGGATGAGTAAGAAAGGGAAATTTTTACTAGGAGCAGGTTTAGGACTAGGATTAGGATTTTTACTAGCACCTAAAAGTGGTAAAGAAACAAGAGAGGATTTAGCTAAATCTATTAATAATTTAATTGAAAAGGCTAAAGAAATTGATGTCGAAGAAGTTAAAAATGCCATTATTGTTAAAACTAAAGAATTAGAAAATACGATTAAGGATTTAGACAAAGAAACTGCTAAACAATTAATAGTGGATAAATCTAAAGAAGTTAAAATTAAAGCTCAAGAACTAGTTGATTTAGCTGTTGAAAAAGGGACTCCAGTAGTAGAGAAAACAGCTAAAGAAGTTAAATCTAAAGCTGCTAAAGTTTTAAAAGATGCCGCTAGTAAATTAGAAGAAGCCGAAGAACCTAAAAAGGTAGCTCCTAAAAAGAAAAAGAACTAGGAAATATAAGTGTTGATAACGTAATTGTTATGGCTCTAGAATTTCTGGTGTGAAGTAAAAGCATTAAAAATTGAAAGCGAAAAAAAGAAAAGCAAGAATTTGTA
>CANQXW010000030.1 GCA_947627925.1 uncultured Bacilli bacterium
TTAAAATTCAATAAAAAAACAAGTATTTATGCTACTTGCAGAACTATTTTTTATTATCATGTGATAAACTTGGGAGTTACTGGCGATTATGATATCGGCTCTAAAATCTTTAATGAAGATTCCTATAAAATCGATATGGAAAAATTATTTGTCACTTTACAGCATTCTTTAGATGTCTATGCTCGTAACCTTAAATTAGGTATTATAAGAGAAAAATCAAATTATAGCATGAGAATTCCTTATAATCAAGAACCATTAAAAAGTAAACAAAGTCACTAATTTGACATTTTTTGACAATTGTGTTATAATTATCCTCGTAATTAAGGGGGATTTTTTTATGAGAAAAAAAGAGGATGATACTTTATCTTTAAGTAGCCAAGATCAAGATAAATTAGCTAAAAAACGTTTAGATATGCTTCATAGTTTTGGGGGAGTTTTGGCTGGTTCTTTAGTAAGTATGGAAACAATGCCTTTATTAGAAAAAGGAAATTATAAATATATACCTCTTGCTGGTGTAGTTACTATGCTAGCTAGTACATTACTTATGACTAAAGCTATTAGGGATATTCATAAAATAGAGAAAGATAAAAAGCCTAAGAAAACAGGAGTCAAAATTCTGGCGGGGGCTTTAGTTCTAACGACCGGGATTAGTTATGGAGTGCACAAGCATCATGAAGTAAATCACCGGGAAGAAATTTGTCCCGTCACTAAAATTTTAATGGGTACTCCTTTCGAAAAATATGGTCTTGATCATCAAATATATTATATGGAGGAAGAATTTAGAAAAGACAATAAAGCCGTTAAAATTGATTATGAAGATAATAATTTTAAACCTTTTGTTGAAAAAAGTCCTGGCTTTTATATATGTGATGAATATTTGCCAGTTATGAAAAAGTCTAGATAGTTCTAGTCTTTTTTCTTTTTCTTTAGTATAATAATTATTATGAAATTAGTTGGTAAAATAAAAAGTACAATTTTTTATAATGAAGCAAATAGTTACCTAGTTGCTCTTTTTAAAGTGCAAGAAGCGGAAGAAAAAAAGTACTTAAAAAAGGTTTTAACTATTACCGGTAATTTTTTAGATTTAAAATTAGAAACTTTAGTAAGTCTAGATGGGGAATTTATTAAACACGAAAAGTTTGGAGAACAATTTAAAGTAGCTAGCTATGAATATGTCATGCCTAAAGAAAATGATGATATTATTGAATTTTTAAGTAGTTCTTTTATTAAAGGTTGTGGTAAAAAGACGGCGGAAAAAATTGTGGAAGTCTATGGGGGAAAAAGTTTAGAAATTATTAAAGAAAATAAATTTGCTTTAGATAAAATTCCGGGAATGAATGAAGTAAAGCGAGAAAAGATTTATAATTCCTTAGTTAATTATTCCAAAACATCTGATTTAATTTTAAAGTTAAAAAACATGGGTTTTTCCATTGAAGAAGCGGGTAGAATATTTGCTAAATTTAAAGATAATATTGAAGATGTTATTTTAAATAATATTTATTTACTTAGTGATATAATTGATTTTAAAAGATTAGATAATTTATTTTTAAATAATTATTCCGATTATTTAGACAAAAGAAGAGTCAAAGCTTGTATTTTAGAAACTTTAAAAATGCTTACTTTTCAAAAAGGAGATATTTATTCTTTGGATACTGATGTCTTTGAATATCTAAGTAAATTATTTAAAATAGCGATTTCTTATGATTTATTTAAAGAATATTTAGAAGAATTAGAAAAAGAACTCTTTATTGTTTTAGATAACGATCATTGTTATTTACAAGAATATTATGCTTCGGAAATAGATATTGCAACTTTACTCGAAGAAATAGGCAAGAAAGAAGTTAAGAAAATAGATTATACGGAAAAGATTAAAAAAATGGAAAGCAAATTACATATTACTTATAATGATGATCAAAAGAAAGCCATTAGTGAAGCCTTAAATAATAATATTACAATTATTTCGGGTGGACCGGGAACCGGTAAAACAACCATTATTAATGCGATTGTGAAATTATATATTGAAACTAATAAATTAAGTAACTTAGATATTGCTGAGCAAATAGCTTTACTTGCTCCCACGGGTAGGGCAAGTAAAAAGATGAGTTTATCGACAGGGCTTCCAGCCTCCACGATTCATAGGTACTTAAAATGGAATAAAGATGCTGATGCTTTTGGAGTTAATGAAAATAATAAAAATTTTCAAAAATTAATAATTGTCGATGAAGTTAGTATGATTGATTCCCTTCTTTTTGCCTCTCTTTTAAAAGGCATTCATAGTTATGTAAAACTCATTTTAGTAGGGGATGCTTTCCAATTACCATCAGTAGGACCAGGTCTTATTTTAAGCGATTTAATTCAAAGTGATTTATTTAATTATGTTCCGCTAGAATATATTTATCGGCAAAGTGAAAATTCTTATATTCCGTATTTAGCTAGAGAAATTAAAAATAAAGATTTATCTGAAGAATTTACCAGTAAAAAAGATGATTATAATTTTTTAATGACGGATACTAAAAATATTGTTTTAACGATTAAAAAAATAGTCGAAGAAGGTATTAAAAAAGGTTATGATGAAAATAATCTACAAGTATTAGCGCCCATGTATAAAGGAGAAGTGGGAATTGATAACTTAAATCGCATGTTAGCAGATCTTTTTAATCCCGATACTGGTCAAAGAAAAATTGCTTATGGTAATGTAGTCTATAAAGAGGGCGATAAAGTTTTACAACTAGTCAATAACGCTGATAATTCCGTTTTTAATGGCGATATTGGCTTTATTAAAAGTATTGCGACCATTAGTAATCCTTATAAAAAGGAAGTTATTACAATTGATTTTGATGGTAATATTGTCACAATTCCCAAAAAAGAACTAGCCAATATTAGACATGCTTATGCCATTACGATTCATAAAAGTCAAGGTAGTGAATTTGATCATGTCATTATGCCCATTAGTTATCACTATGGTTTAATGCTTTATAATAAAATTTTATATACGGGTGTAAGTCGGGCTAAAAAAAGTTTAATTATTATTGGGGATGCTGCTGCTTTTTATAAAGGGGTCTTTAATGATTATGGCATGATTAGAAAAACAACTTTAAAAGAAAGATTACTTTCGACTTTTATACATAATTAACTAAAATTTATTCATACTATAAAAGAGGTGGAATAAATGAAAAAAATGGAAACAACTTTATGCTTAATGGCCGCAGCGGGTGTTGGTCTTGGAACTTATATATTATTAAATAAGAATACTAAAAATAAAGCCGATAAATTAATTAATAATATGTTAGATAAAGCCAATGATATGACTAATAAAATGGGAAAATAGCACTTATCTTAGTGCTTTTTGTTTACTTATCTAAATATTTAAGGTAAAATATAAAATACTTTAAAGAGGTATTTATGGATAAAAAAGAAAAACTGTTTGAATTGGTATTAGTTAGCCCTGATTTAACTTTAAAAGATTTAAATAAGTATTTTTCTGAAGAAGAAATTACGGGCTTTTTAAATGATGGATTAATTAAGAAAAATGAAGACGGCATTTATGAATATATAGGTTTTTCCGAATTTTATGATTATCGAGAAGTTTTAATTAGTCAAAAGAATTTTGAAAAAGTTAATTTATGTTTAAAAAAATGTGTCTTATTAGATCCGCAAAATATCAAGGTTTATTTAAAATTATTAATAGATTGTATTAATAGATTTGATACTACGGAATTTTTACACTATCTAAACCTTTTAAGGCAATATACTACTTTTGGTAGCTCTAATATTAAAACTATTTTATATTTGTATAGCAAATTAAATGTTTTACCCATAAATGTTTATAAAAAAGTTAGAAATTATTCTTTAGAAGATTTATTAAGAAAAAATGACCCAAAAGTTTTGAAACGTATTAAAACATTTATTTTTAAAGGCAATATGGAAGGGGCTTTATATCATACATTTCAGTTTGATAAACAAGAAAATTATTTTAAAGATTATATGAAACTAATTAGAGCAATCATTTATCGAATTTATGATAAAGAAGCAGTTAGGCTAGAAAATTCTAATGTTATAAATTATGCAAGTCTTTTTGCTTTAACTGATCATGGTTATTCTTTAGATGATGCTTTTGAATTATTGGGATTATCTTCTAATGCTAGATGTTTAGTTCATTTGACTCTAGCTAAAAATTATTATTTAATGGGTGATAAAAAAACTGGGGATTATCATTTACAAAAAACTAATAAATATAAAGCTAAATCAGAAGTTGTTATGGCGGAATATAATTTAGTTAAAAGTATGAGAGGAAGGGCCAAATATTTAAAAAATGATCCTCAAGATGATGTGGTTTTAAAAAGAATAATGCCAAGAATCGTGAAGTAAAAATTAAAATAAATAGTTTTTTAGAAAATTTATAGTATAATTAATAGTAGGAAGTGATCAAATGAAAAATAGGAAAGATAAAGAACTAAATACAGAAGAGCTTAATGAAGTAATTGGTTTATCGAAAAAAATCTTAAAACTTCTTTATTTTGTTTTTATTGCTTGTTTAATTTTAGCCATTATTATTGCGGCAAAACAATTAACGGTTATGACCTTTATTATTGATTTATTAAAGGTTATTAGTCCATTCTTTATTGGTTTTATCCTAGCGTGGCTTTTAAAACCACTAGCCGAAAAATTAAACAAATATGTCAAAAATAAAACTTTAAGTGCTATTATGGTATTTGCCATCTTTGTTTTAGTTTTATTTGGTATACTGTATATTTTTGTCCCAACTGTTTATAACGAGGTTAATGAACTAGTTGGCCTACTTCCGGGATTTGTCGAAAGCATAACCAAAAATATTAATAATATCTTTAAAAGTTTAGCCGAAAGTGGTTTGAACTTGGCTGATTTCCAACATAAGCTATTAAGTGAAATAACGAGCTTTAGTGCTGATATTGCAAGAAGCCTTCCGAATACAATTATTAATCTTGTTGTTTCTTTATTTGGCGGTATTGGTACCTTCTTAATGGGTCTTATCATTGGGGTTTATATGCTAATTGATTATGATAGTATATCTGAACATTTTAAAAAATTATTTCCGAAAAGGATGCAAGGAGATGTTCATAATTTAGCTGCGAGAATGAGCGTGGAAGTAAGAAGATGTGTTAATGGTACTTTCCTAGTGGCTTTAGTTGTCTTGGTTTGTGATTCCATTGGTTTTGCCCTAGTCGGTTTAAATGCTCCCTTGTTATTTGGCTTGTTATGTGGTTTAACGGATTTAATTCCTTTTATTGGTCCCTATATTGGGGGAGCAACGGCCGTTATTGTGGGTCTTACCCAATCCCCATTAATTGGAATTGGAACTTTGATTATTTGTGTTATTGTTCAAATTTTTGAAAATTATATTTTACAACCAATTGTTATGAGTAAAGCTAGTCAAACTCATCCAATTGCCATTATTATTGCTTTACTTGTTTTTGGCCATTTCTTTGGCATCCTAGGAATGATCTTAGCGGCTCCAATATTAACTATTGCAAGAGTTATCTTTGATTTTGCTAAAGAAAAACTAGCCAATAGATAAAAATTGTGATATATTAATTATGTAATCAGTGCGGAAAGATGTTATTTAAGAAGTAATTTTAAAGAGAGTTAGTAAAGGTGAGAGCTAATAAATAAAACTTAAGTAATTGCTCCTTTCCAAGATTAATCGGTAAGTACCGTTATCATAAGTAAGTTAAATAAAGGATGGTACCGTCATTTATGACTCCTTAAGTATCATTCTTTTTTATATAAAAGAAAGAGGGATATAATGAGAATATTTGTAATTGCTGGTAAAGCAGGAAGTGGAAAAAGTGAGGTAGCGAAATTAATTAAAGAGTACTATATTTATAAATTACAAAGTTGCGTTTTAACGGAATATAGTAAAACTTTAAAATTATTTGCGCAAGAATTATCCGATTGGGATGGTAATCCTAATACGAAACCTAGAACTTATTTACAAGAATTAGGCGATAAAATTAGAAATATTGACAGCAAGTATTTTATTAAAAATATGCTTGATGATTTAAAAATTTATGAAACTATGACGGATAATGTGGTTATTACAGGAGCCCGTTTTCCTGATGAAATTGATGATATTAAATTAAATTATGATAATGTTTATGCCATTTGTGTGGAAAATCAATTTAGTCAAAGTAATTTAACAGTGGAAGAACAAGCCCATATTTCGGAAACAGCTTTAGATAGTTATGAAGATTTTGATTATATTGTGGCTAATGATGATATTAGTGTTTTAAAAGATAAAATATTTAAATATTTGGAAGGATTAGAAAAATGAAAATAGAAGCAGAAAAATTACGGGAAATGTATTTAAAATTCTTTGAAAGCAAGAATCATAAAATTATTGATTCGGCTTCATTAATTCCCGAAAACGATCCGACGGTTTTATTTACGACCGCGGGCATGCATCCTTTAGTTCCTTATCTTTTAGGAACTAGTCACCCTAGTGGTAAAAGACTTACGGACGTGCAAAAATGTATAAGAACGAGCGATATTGATGAAGTGGGAGATGCTTCCCATTTAACGTTCTTTGAAATGTTAGGTAATTGGAGTTTAGGCGATTATTTCAAAGAAGACGCCATTAAATATAGTTTTGAATTTTTAACCAGTAAAGAATATTTAGGCATTCCTAAAGAAAAACTTTATTTTACCGTTTTTGCCGGTGATGATATCGCTCCTAAGGATACTGAATCATATAACATCTGGCGAAGCCTTGGTGTTGCCGAAGACCATTTATTCTTTTTACCGAAAGAGAATAATTTCTGGATTTTAGGAAGTGGCATTGGTCCATGTGGTCCTGATACGGAAATGTTTTACGATACGGGAAAAGAAGCTTGTGGACCTGATTGCTCTCCAGCATGTGACTGTGGTAAATATTTAGAGATTTGGAACGATGTTTTCATGGAATATTACCGGAGTGAAGAAGGCGAACTTACAAAATTAAAACAACAAAATGTTGATACTGGTATGGGACTAGAAAGAACTATTACCGTTTTAAATCATTTAGAAAGTGTTTATGATTCGGATATTTTTGCAGGCATTAAAAGTAAATTAGAAGAATTATCTGGTAAAAAATATGAAGACTATAAAAGTTCATTTAGAATTATTATGGACCACGTGAGAACTAGTACCTTTATTTTAGGCGATGACCATGGAATTGTGCCAAGTAATATTGGGGCTGGTTATGTTTTAAGAAGACTTTTAAGAAGAGCAATTAGACATTTAAAGAAATTAGAAATTAATGATTACGTTTTAAGTGATTTAGCAAGTATTTATATTAAGGAATATGATAGTGTTTATAGTGAACTACCAAGAAATAAAGAATTTATCTTTGTCGAAATGGAAAAAGAATACAATAAATTTAGTAAGACTTTAAAAGATGGGGAAAGATTATTCTATAAAACTATTAAGCATTTAGAAGGTAATACTTTAAAAGGCGAAGATGCCTTTAAGTTATTTGATACTTTTGGTTTTCCAATTGAAATGACCGAAGAGTTAGCTCATGAGAATAATTTAGAAGTGGATCGAGAAGGCTTTGATAAATGTTTTAAAGAACATCAAGATAAATCACGGACTATTGATGCGGGATCATTCAAAGGTGGTCTTGCTGATCATTCGATTGAATCAACTAAGTATCATACTTTAGCCCATTTATTACTAGCTACTTTGCAAGAAATATATGGACCTGATGTTATTCAAAAAGGTTGTAATATAACTACTGAAAGAATTAGATTTGATTTTAACTGTGATCATAAACTAACTGATGAAGAAAAGAAGAGAGTGGAAGATCGGGTTAACGAAATGATTCAAACCAACACTCCAGTAACTTGGGAAGAAATTCCTTATGAACAAGCCAAAAAAGAGGGTGCTCATGGTACTTTTGAAAATAAATATGGCTCTTTAGTCAAAGTATATACGATTGGTAATTTATCTAAAGAAATCTGTGGCGGACCTCATGTTGAAAACACAGGTGTTCTTGGCCATTTTAAAATTGTTAAAGAAGAATCTTCAAGTGCGGGAGTTAGAAGAATTAAAGGAGTTTTAGAATAAACTTCTTTTTTTGGGTAATTCTTGATTTTCTCACTTTTCTAGAATATAATGAATGTAAGGAGAAAAAACATGAATAAAGCAAGTGGATCAATTCATTTAGATAGTTTAGGAGCTGCACCAGATTATAGTGATTTTGAAGGACATGATAGTAGAAGAAGATATTATGACGATAAGTCTTATTGTGCAAATAGCGATTTATTTAGAATACCTAGTAAGTTGTGGGGTCAAAGAAAGTTATCTGATGAAGAATATGAGCGTCAAGCAAAAGCAATACATGAATTTTGTCGCGCAATTGATACGGATACTTTGATTATGGATAGTGATTATGAACTATCAGTTAGTTTGAGTGAAAGAAATAGCCAAGTAGAATCTATGGAAAAAATTAGTGGCTCGTATGATAAAGGGCCTAAATTGGTATTAAAAAAATAAAAATGAAATTAGGATATGGGTGGTATGTTTAAAATGAACATATCGCTTTTTGTTTGAAAAAATTTGAGAAATGCAAAAAAATAATTAGTGAATTTTTTGCCTTTCAACTCTATTATTTATACTTTTAATGAATTATGTTATATTGAAGAAAAATGCCACAAGTGGCAAAATCTTCAATGAAATATTGTAAAACTGTTAAAATAGTTGTATCATTGCATTGTAGAAAAATGGCATAAGTGGCAAAAATCTTCAACAGAAAGGAAGTTAGTTAGTTATGAAAGAAATTAAAAGAGATATTTACTTAAACAGATTAATTAATCGAAAAGAAAATGGCTTAATTAAAATTATAACTGGTATTAGAAGATGTGGTAAGTCTTATTTATTAGATCCACTATTTAAAAATTATTTACTTGATAATGGTGTAAAAGAAAATCATATTATTAAATTGGAGTTAGATAAAGAAGAAAATAGTAAATACTTAGATTCTCATGAATTAAATTTATACATAAAATCACAAATAAAAGATAAAGACATGTATTATATTTTATTAGATGAAATTCAACTAGTAAATGGCTTTGAATCTGTACTAAATGGTTTTTTATATGAAAGCAATCTTGATGTTTATGTAACAGGTAGTAATTCAAAGTTCTTATCATCAGATGTTATTACTGAATTTAGAGGTAGAGTTGACGAAATTAAGATATTTCCCTTATCTTTTTCAGAATTTATTAGTGCTTTTAAATGCGATAAAATAGAAGCATGGAATGAATATATCTTATATGGTGGATTACCTTTAATTTTATCTAAAAAAACCGATGAAGAGAAAGCAAAATATTTAAAAGATTTATTTGAACAAACTTATTTAAAAGACATAATTGAACGTAATAATATTCAAAGATTTGATATTATAGACTCGATTATTAATATTTTAGCATCATCTGTTGGATTACTTACTAATTCTCAAAAGATATATAATACATTTATAAATAGTGTTGAAAAGAAAGTTTCTCTAAATACTATAAATTCATATATAAAGTACATTGAAGATTCTTTCATTGTTAATAAATCAAGTAGATATGATATTAAAGGAAAAAAATATATATCTACTCCTAGTAAGTATTATTTTACAGATATTGGACTTAGAAATGTGAGAATTAATTTTAGACAGTTAGAAGAAAATCATTTAATGGAAAATATTATATATAATGAATTATTAATAAGAGGTTATAATGTTGATGTCGGAATTGTCGAATTAAGGGAAAAAAATAAAAGAAAACAATTAGAAGTGGATTTTGTATGTAATTTAGGAAATAAAAGATATTATATCCAATCAGCATTGAATTTAGAAACAAGAGAAAAAACAATCCAAGAAGAACGCCCTTTAATGAATATAAACGATAATTTTAAAAAGATAATTGTAGTAAAAGACAACATTAAGCATTGGTATACCGAAGAAGGTATATTAGTAATTGGAATCCAAGAATTTTTATTAAATCAAAATAGTTTGGATTTATAGTTTGGAGTATATAACTAAAGGAGTTTATTAACTTCTTTCATTTGAAAAAAGTGGTGAAAATGCCAAAAAATGCAATCAAAAGAGAAAAACGGGAGAAATAATTTTCCTAATTGCGAAATAACAGGACATAAGTTATAATTAATAATAGGGAAGTGACAGAATGAAGAAGAATGGTTTTGTCTTTGTTGAAACAATTATATCCATTGTAATTTTAACCAGTTCTTTACTTCTTTTGTATACTTCTTTTTCAAAAATTCTCCAAAGCGAAAAAACCAGAGTTTATTATGATGATGTCAGTTATATTTATAGAACTGAGTATTTAAAAAATAAAATTAATGATTTAAATATTAATACTTTAATTAGACATTTAGAGAGTGATGATCATATTTATTTTTTAACTATTGGCATGGATACCGAAGATTTATTTTTAAATTATGAAGAAAAAGCCGAATTTATGAATCAATTAGTAGAAAATTTTGAAGTTAAGCAAATGATTTTATTAAAGGCTAATAAAATTGATAATTTAAAGAAATGTTCTATTAAATGTTCAGAAAATCAAGATTGTCAGGAATATGAAAATTGTAATGATTTATATTTAAAATTAAGTGATGAATTTATTAATTATTTAAAGACCATTTATGTGGAAACTAATACGCCTTATATCCTCGGAGTAGAATATGAAACATGTAATTTAGATAATCAAAATTGTCAAGAATATTATAGTTGGGTAAGTGTGTAATGATGAAGAAAAATGGTTTTGTTTCCACAACTTTAATTTATACTTTCTTTATTATCTTTTTATCTTTAATGATTTTCTTAGTTAATTCTTATTCTAAAAATCGATATATGCTTAATGAATATAAAGATAAAATTAAAAATGATTTTGTGGAAAATAATAATTTAGATATTAATTTATATTTTATGGTTTATAATGAAGAAACTAAAGAATATGAAGTAGAATATAATATGCCTAAAGAAGGTTATATCTATAAAGAAGAATATAGTTATTGTAAAAATGGTTCAGAAATGGTTAAAGAAGAAAATAAAATATTTATAAAAGCTAATAAGAAAGATTCTTGCTATGCTTATTTTGAGAAGGAATTGTAATCATGAATAATAAAGGAATGACTTTAATTGAATTATTAATAAGTATTGTTTTAATTAGTACTGTTTTAGTTTTTTTATTTCAAATTTTAGTCGATTTAAGAAATGAAACTGATAATAATAATTATGCTTATAATAATCAAATTAAAAGAGCAGAAATAATTTATACTATTCAAAATGATTTAAATAATTATGCTCTTTTAGGTATTACAGATAATTCAACTAATGATAAATTAATTTTAAATTTTCATTTTAAAAATGGCGAGGAAGGGTCTTTAGCCAGATTAGAAACCGAAAAAAAAGAAGATGATTATTATCTTCGTTATACTTCTTTTAAAGGAGAAATGACTTCTTGGAAGATGGAAGGAGCTATGATTAATCCTTGTGCTTTATTTACTTCTCACATTGATCAAAATATTAAAAATTACTACTATAAAATTAATATTATGGTTTATAATGAACCTTACCATGATAAAAATAATAAAGAAGTTAATAATGCCGTAGATGATATTGAAATTAGTTATTCGGGATCTAGTGAATATTTAGATTTAAATAATGAAGATTATTTAACGAATAAAGAATATCTTAATGAGTATATAGGAGCTTGTACTAATTAAAGTATGCAATAATCTTCCCCAAAAGAAATTTTTGTATTTAATGGGGGTTCCCTCTAATATTTGTAAGATTTGGGTATGAATTGATATACCGCCAAAAGAAATAATCATGATAGCGATTATTTCTTTTTTAAAACTTACAAGAGAAAGTAAAGGCAAACTATTTAAAGCTTGGGTAATTTCTAAAAATCCTTTTAAAATAACAGATGTTAAAGGGGAGAATATTGGTAATTTTAAAATTAAATTAGAAATAATCATGTAAAAAGTAATGGAACCTAAAATCATTAAAAGCGTATTAATACTTTTAGTAATAGCCATAGGTAAAATACTTAATATATGAGCATCTTCTTTTTCTTCCTTTATTATATTAGAAGAAATATTTTCCTTCTTTCCTCTAAAAAATAAACCAATTATTATATTAGTAAGATAAATAGTTAAAATGATTCTTAAAACAATCCGGGTGTTAAAGGAAAGAGATAAAATACTATAAAGAAATAAAGGATTAGGAAAATAAGTATATGCAATTAATTTATTGGCATCATTAATACTTAATCTTTTATTTTGGACCATTTCTTTTAAGATAAAAGCACTTGAGGGAGTTCCCGAAAATAAAGAAAGTAAGAAAGCTTCTAAAGCAGAACCTTCGACATGAAAAATTTTATTAAATAAAGATCCTCCTTTATTATTTAAAAAAGATAAAAGATTAGAATTAATAATTATATCATTTAAAATAAACATGATAAAAAGATTAGGAAATACTTTTTGGAGCCATAAATAAACAGCCTCCATGGTTGTTTTTGAAAGAAGATAATTATATTTAAATAAGAGAAATAAAAATAAAAATATGATAATAATGCTTAAAACTTTTTTTAGATTATTCATAAATACCTTTCAAAGTGCTATAATAAATTAGGTGATAAAATGTTTACTAAATTATATGAAAAGATCAAAAGTTTTTTAAAAGAAAATTATAAGTTTTTAATCTTTTTAATTTTTTTAATCTTTTTTTGTTATTATGAATTACCATTTGTAATTTATAAAAGTGGGGGCACAATTAATTTATCTGATCGTCTAGAAATTTCCAAAGATTATGAAGAAGAGGGTAGCCTATCTATGAGTTATGTCACCGCCATGAAAGGAACTATGCCGTTTATCTTAATGTCTTATATTATGCCTGATTGGGATTTATATCCTTTAAGCGAGATTACGAATGAAGATAGTTATGAAGATGTTATTGAAGTAGGAAAAGAATATCTAGATGAAGGTATTGATAATGCTATCATCGCCGCTTTTAAAAGAAGTGATTATGATATTAAAATAACTAATACCCATAATAAAGTAATTTTTATTAGTGATGATGCTAAAACTAATTTAGAAGTAGGCGATGAATTTATTAGTGTTAATGATGTTACAGTTACTTCCATTGATGATTTAAAAGAATATATTAATACTTTAAAAGAAGATGATGTAGTTAAAATAAAAGTTTTAAATGATAATAAGGAATATGAAAGAGAAGCCAAAGTTTATCAAGATAGTGATAATACTTTAAAAGTAGGAGTAGCTTTTCATACTACTTATGAATATAAAACGGAAATACCGGTATCTATTAAAATGAAAAATAGTGAATCTGGTAGTAGTGGAAGTTTTATGATGAGTTTAGCTATCTATAATGCTTTAACGGAAGAGGATATTACGAAAGGACTTAATATTGTCGGAACCGGATCTATTACTACTGATGGGGTAATTGAAGAAATTGGCGGCGTTAAATATAAATTACTCGGAGCCTCTAAAAAGAAAGCTGATATTTTCTTTTGCCCCGAAGAAAATTATGAAGAAGCCCAAAAAGTTCAAAAGGATCGCAAATTAAAAATAAAAGTAGTTAAAGTGCATACTTTAGATGACGCCATAAATTATTTAAATAATTTATAGATTATGGTAAAATGTTTATAGAATATAAGAGGTAGAAATGAAAAAGAAAAGAATTATATTGTTATTAATATTAGTTTTAACTATTAGTTTAATACCTCTTTTTTATGAGTCAATTTCTTTAAAAGAAAATAAAGAAATACCAACTCTTGCTATGTATATCAAAGAAAATGATGAATATGTAAAATATTCTAGTAGTAATATTATTCCAGAGGGTTATAGTTTAAACTTTGAAAATAGTCATTGTTATGATAAAGAAGAGGAAGAACAAAGCCCCGTAAGTAATTTTATTGCAGTAACTGAAGATGGTATCTTATTATCTAGTGATATATCTTTATCTTGTGAACTTTATTTTGATCCCCAAAATTCTAATTTAGAGTAATAAAAAAAGCGATTGCTCGCTTTCATAACTCAAATGGTGACCCGTACGGGATTTGAACCCATGAATGCATGCGTGAAAGGCATGTGTGTTCAACCACTTCACCAACGG
>CANQXW010000031.1 GCA_947627925.1 uncultured Bacilli bacterium
TAAGAATTTCTTTGATAATTAAGTGCCATTGGTAAAGTAAAATATAAATAATTTTCTAATGATGATTTTTCCAAATGCGGATTTTCATCTTCTGGCATAATCTCTCCACCCAGACTCCCTTGTTTCCACATAGTATATAAAATATCTACTTTTTTAAGTATTTCTTCACGCATATTACCTACCGCCTATCTATTACTTTCCATTCGCCTTTTTTAGTTGCCCCAATTCTTTCGACAATACCTAATTCAATTAAATCCTTAATATTTCTTTGAATTGTTCTAATGCTTACATCTAATAATCGTGCAAGTTTATCTTGAGTAATAGTCGGTGAGTCTGACATTAAGGAAATAATAGAGTTTTGTATTTCCGTTAAATTTTCTAAAGTTTTAACTGAAACTCGTTTTTCTATATTAAATTTATTTTCATTAAATGGAAATGTTACTCTAATAAAGTTTGGAAAAAATTCAAAAGAACTTTTATCATAGCTTTCCAATATTCGTATAATTCCTGTACCCATTTGTTCAACTAAATCTAAATCTCTAAAAACTTTCATTAATTCTTTATTTTTTGGTAAAGAAAAACCTTGCAAAAATTCTTCTTTAGATGTGCTTTCTTGAATTCCGCCATTTGATGATATAACAAGTTTATCGCTAAACATTTCAAATTTAGGTGCATATTCATTAGACCAATCATTGTGTACTATAGCATTAACAACTGCTTCTCTTACAGCATCATAATCATACATTTTTATTTCTTTTCTCTCTGGATATTCAATCTTCGTAAAAATTTTATTTTCAAGTTTTATTTTATTCAAAATATTTTTTGTAGCTTTAATTAAAGAACAATTACCAAAATCTTCATTCTCTATTAAATTAACTGAATTAGTTCCTTCATACTTTCCAAATAATATCGAAACAGAATTGTTATCAGCAAGTAGATAAGCCACATAATTAAATTTTCCATCATCTGTATAAAGTTCTAATTGATTTAAAAAATTATTATTAATTGAAAATCCTTTTTCTTCATAATAAATCTTTAACTGACTAAAAGTCAAATCTTGTTTAGGGGATATAATATTTTTTAAAGAATTCCTTGTTCTTTTACTAAACTCATTATTAATCATATCATTTGGCATACTTTGAATTGAGCTTCCAACTCTTATAAAGCAACTATCGGGAGTCATTCCCATACCCTTTAAGTAATATGGTCTTTCATTACCACGAGCAACAATAACTTTTATATATTTTTTATTATCTTTTTCTAAAATTGCAACATCAAAAAGCCCTAAAGTAGATGGCATAATATTATTCTTTATTCTATCTTTAATCGTTCTTTGAAGTAAATCAATATTCCCTTTAACACCAATAATACTTCCTTTATCATCAATACCTAAGAAAATATTTCCACCATTAGTATTTAAAAATGCTATAACTTCTTCTTCAAATTTATCAGTTAATTTTATTTTAAATTCATTTCTTACGACATGATATAATTATATCATGTCGTAAGAAATGTCACAAGAAATGTCGTAAGAAATGTCGTAAAAATTGTGAAAAATGGTTAATTCCGGAGAGGATATTCGAAAATAAATAAATATAACTAACTTTTAGCGAAAAATTATACTTAAAATATAAAAATAAAGTCAAGACTAAACAAATCAACAAATTGGCCATTAAAAATAGAAATTGTTATTTTCTCGATTGTTTAACATTTTTTGATGGTAAAGATTATTTTCAATTCTTTTGGGTTAGCAAAGGTACACTTTCCCACGAAATAAAAGGAGAACAAAACAAAAGAGCTAAATCAAATTTATGGTTTGTGTTTATTCCGTTGAATTGCAATAAGACTTTAGCAGAAATGTCAGATGAAGAAAGAAATAATAGACCAGATAATAGAACAAGTGCCACCGATGAATTCATTAATTGGTATAAATTAAATTATAAGCAAGGTAAAAAATTAGCTAAAATAATGGACATTTTCTCAAATTAATTATTTTTAACTTAATTTGTATTGGCATTAGTAAACATGCCATTTTTTTTAAATTTGTGTTTCTGAATAACATCGTTTTAACACTTTAGATTCGTCAATAATATTTTGTTTCGAAATTCTATCTAAACATTTATCAATTCGCTCAACCAAACCATATAAAGGCAATTCTCCTTTTATACCCTTTACTAAGTCCATAGCTTTACCTTCCATTTGCTTTAAATAATCGAAATTTATAGCTGTGTAATCAAAATTTAAAGGGTCTTGTTTAGCAGCAATAACATTTTTAAAATATTCTGCTAAATCTAAAATAATTAAATCACCAGAATTTAGTTGATCATGGTTTGGCAATAATAAATTACAAGCTTTTTCTAGAAGTTGAGGATTGGTAGCCAAATCAAATTTAACCCCTCCTCGTGAATAAAAATAAGCTCGAAGCCTTTTATTGTTGCTCATATCAAATCTATAAATACCATTAATTTTGCCAGTTCCTTTATAGGTATTAATAACCAAACTAACCTTTTCAAAACCTCCTAAAGAATTAAATGCTATCTCTAGGGAAATGAATACTTTATGATGTTCTTTAGCTATTCTTAAGAATTTATCTCCAGTATTTAAATCATTTTTTATTTCAATTCCTTGAGATATAGTGGTTAAAATATCATTTGTTAAATCTATAGATACCGTTTCCAAAAACGGATCCCAATAGCGTTTATTAGAAAATTCAATTTTAAAATCATCTGTAAAAACATTAAAAGAGGCATCATACGATAGCAAACTACAATGGTCAATATGTGATGATTTGCTAAGAGTTATTTGCCCATCATTAGAAAAAGTAAAATTTCGTGTAGATGTATGAGAATCCATCCCTACCCATTCTATTTCATCACTTGATTTTTCATATTCCGACCAATTGGCTTGCCAACTTTTTACATATTCTTCCGCTTTTTGCATTTCTTCTAATACTTTTTCAGAAGTAATTACTCCTCTTGTTTTTTCCATGAGTACCTCCTAATTAATAGTTATTATAGCATAAAGCCCAATTATATAAAAGTAAATATATTTTTGATAATTACGTTATTAATATTTTCTAATAGGTCGCATTTTCAAATATAGTGTGATTTTCAATTTCACAATTAAAGAATCCCATCCTTTTTCAAAACATCTTCAAGGGTTTCTTTTCCATTTAAAATGTATAATTTATCATAATCTCTCTTTAAAGAATCTTTATAATATGGAATAAATACTTCTTTTAATCTTTTTATAAATGCATCGTTATTTCCCCGCTCAACACATCTTTTTTCTACTTCTTTCCAATTGTTAATATTAGGATAAGCAATAGAATACTTTATGTTATGCTTATCAAAATAATCAAGATGCTCTGATTTTAGTTGAACAAGAACAACATCATATTGTTTTACTGCTTCATTTATGGCATCATAATAATTTTGAGGCCATAAGGGATTTGGCTCTCTTTTAGTTCCTTTTTGTTCTTCTATTGATAAATCATCTCTCATTATATTTTTAAAAGGACTCGATTCTAAATCTTTGACATTACTATATTTCTTGCCTAGTAAGCTTTTACCACAAGTAGCAAATGCAGCGATTATAATTCCCATATTAATCTACACCTCATTTAAATTTTATCTAATAATTATTTTTATTTTAAAAATTCTAAATATTATCAGCGATAATTTCTTCCAATTGATCATATCTATTTGTATATGAGTGATCTGCTCCTTTAATAATTTGGATATTGCAATCACTTATATTATTATTTAAATAATCTACAACAATATCAATTGGCTGAGTTAATACACATTCATCAGCATTTCCAAATATCACTAAAGTAGGAATATCTATACTATTAAGAACTTTACTTTTGCTGTTTTTTCCATCTGCATATCTAATAAAATCATTTTCCCCACCAGGTAAGAAATCATAATAATAAGTACCAGCTGCAATTTTTCCGTTAGCCATAATAGAAAAATCAATCAATTCATTTTCTCGATGAGAATTTACTAATTTTGTAGATTCTTTTTTGGCAATTTCATATTCTTCTTCACTTAAAAATTTTTTGCTTTCTGATGGAATATCACATGGAGCGAGTAATACTATTTTTTTGATTTTTGCATCTTTTTTTAGACTATAATAATATAAAATTTTATTACAACCATAACTATGGCCTTCAAGAATAATTTCATTATAGCCTTTTTTCTTGACCCAATTTACTACTCCACCAATATCTAATATACAGTCTTTAAATCTTTCTAAACTTCCCCCAACAATTGTAAAACCATCACCTTTAAATAACTCTGTTATAAAATCTCTACCTCTATTATTAAAGGATAAGAAAGCATATCCTTTCTCAGTATATGTTTTAGCTAAGACATCTAAAAATCTATTTTCATAGAAATTTCCATTTAAGCCATGCACATGGATAACAATTTTATTTGTGCTATCCTTTGGAGTAAATAAAATTCCTGGCTGTTCTATTTCATCAGTAGACATAATTCTTACTAATTCTTGATTCATATTAATTCCTCCATTTAAGATTTTCTCATCTATTCAAATTATACTATAAAAATAATAATATTCAAATGAAATTACTAATCAATTATTTATAAGGGACAAATTTTCTTTTTAAATAAATTCCTTTGTTGAAGTCATAGCTCTTGTCAATAATTTGAATATTATCATATACTTCATTTAAACGATGGGAATCACTTCCTATAGTAACTTTACTGCCACCCATTCTTTGATATAGCTCTAGCTTTTCTGAATTAGGAAAAGAAATCTTACCTATTCTTCTAGCAGCAGATGAATTAATTTCTAAAGCCATATCCTTCTCAATAATAGCGGCAAATATTTCTTCAATAATTTCAGAATGTATTTTTCCTTCATCTATTCTTCTTCTAATATAATCTAAATGCGCTACAGCATCTATGCCACCATTTTTAACCATTTGCAAAATTCTTTTATAATAGAGTAAAACTTCTTTTTCGCTATACTCTCTTGGTAGCATATGATTACTTCCCAATATATAATCTAAATCTAAATCATTTAAAAATTTTAGTTCATCTATATGTCTTTCTGGATTAGAAACTTCCATCCCTTTAATTAATTTAATATTAGGATATTTTTCTTGCAATATTTCCACCTCTTCACAATAACATTTAAATCTATTTAATACTTGTTTAAGAGTTATTTGATCTAATTCAATATGTTCTGTGAAAGCTAAATATTTTAGTCCTAATTCTAATCCCCTTTTGATAACAGACTCCATTCTCATCTGTCCATCGTATGAATAAATTGAATGAATGTGCATATCTGCTAAATAAGCCATATCTATTTCTCCTTTTCTAATTAAAATATATCACTTTTATAATCATAAAAAAAATATATATTTATTATTATATCCATTACTTTTAGTTATGAATATGATATAATTTAAATGGTGATAATATGTTTACAAATATAAACTTAAACAATTTAAAATACTTTTATGAAATAGTAAATACCGGTAACATTACTAAAGCAAGCAATAATTTATTTTTATCCCAACCGGCTTTAACTAAATCTTTAAAGCAACTAGAAAAAGAGTTAAATACCCGGCTGTTAATTAGAAGTAAAAAAGGTATTACCCCAACTCCAGAAGGAGAAATTCTTTACGAATATGCGAAAAATATTTTTCAAAATTTAGATAAAGTGGTAAAAACAATTAATACTCCCGAGGTGGCCAATCATATTTATGTAGGCGCTACCACTACTAATTTTTTAGAACCCCTACTTCCTAGTTTAAAAAAATTCCAAAAAAAATATCCTAATGTTAAAATCCATATAACCTTAGAAGAAATAAATATATTAGAAAAATATCGTAACTTAAATAAATTAGATATTTTAATCAAAACCGACTATGAACAAATTGGCAATTTTAAAAAAATTAAATCTTTTGAAGTAAATGATTGCTTTGTTACTTCTAAAAAGAAATTCCCAGAATTAGAAAATAAAATCATTTCCATAAATGATCTCATTAAGTATCCCTTTGTTCTTTTATCTAATATAACGCATGGGCGCAAAAACTTTGATAACTATTTAAAATCCCATAATTTAAAATTAACCCCTGCTTATGAATTTAATAGTTATAGTTTATGTCGCGAACTTATAAAAAATGGTTTTGGAATTGGGGTTGGTAATCCTATTCATTATCAAGGAAAAGAATTTATTGTGCTAAAAACTGATTTTAAATTACCATTACGGAAATTTGATATATGTTTTAACACTAAATCAAGTAATGAATATTTAGAAGATTTAATTGGCCTTATCAAGACCACTCTAAAATAAATCAAAGTTAAAAAGTTTTGTATAAAAAGAAAGGCTATTGGGGAATAATCCTTTCTTTTTTATAAAAAATTTATAACATATTAATTAGAAAATATTTGAACCCAATAATATGTATACTTACTAGCACTTTCTTTAAATATTCCGATACCAATCTTTTTGAAATTAGCATTAATTATATTAGCATAATGGCCACTAGAATTTCTCCATTGAACGGCTGTCGCCTTTGCTGTAGCATTTCCTCCCGCAATATTTTCTCCTAAATTAGATCTGCTAATATTAAGTTCATCTAGAACTGTAAAACAACTATCATTACCACTCATAAATGGTCTTTCATGAGAAAATTTTCCCGAATAAGCTAGTTCAATAGCGCGAACTGTCGCAGCAAGAGATAAATCTTTATCGAGAGTTAAAGGCTCTACTCCTACTTCTTTTCGATATTCATTAACATATTCTAGCATTTCATTTTGGGAACTTACACTACTATTAGCCACACTAGTAGCTTCACTTAAAATACTTTTGGTATTACCATTATAAGATGAAGTATCTAATTTATAGATAGAATCCGCATAAACTTTTTCTTCGGTATTATCACTATACTTTAAAACAAAATACTCTTTTGTTTCAGTTAATTTAGTACCATATTTATAATCTTTTGCTTCCCCTTCTTCAACTGCTAAATCAAAATCTACCCATTCTTTAGTTGGATTTACATTTTTTGGTGGTGTTTTACTACTAGTAGTACTGTTAGAACTAGTACTATTTTTACTGGTTGTTGTTTTCTTTTCTTCTTTCTTATTAACTTTCAAAGTAAATTCTTCTTCTACTCTATTATTACTACTATCAACAGCTACATATTTTAAAGTATAGGTTCCTTCTTTATTAAAATCATATTCTCCCTCTACAGAAGCAGTTATTTCTTCTAAAGAATTATCAACTACTTTTACATCTTTTAATAAATCAATTTTAGCTCCCACCGTAGTACTTAATTCTTTTTGATATTCAATGCTAGGCATAGTGGTATCTATAACATTAATTGTAAATTTATATTCTTGTTCTTCTTCTCCATCTTTATATTTAATTATTAATTCTTTTTCTCCTAAAGTAGATGTATCTATTTTAGTATCTTCACTGATTATTTCTACTTTATTATCGTTACTTAAAAAAGATAGTAAATTAACTTCGCTATTAATTTCCACATCTAAATTATCAATTAATTTTATTTCTTCCTTAAAACTATTTTTATTTTCTTTTACTTCTTTATTTTTATTTATAAAAAGGAATACCCCTATTAGAGATAAAACTATAACTAATATAATAATCGCAATAATTATGCCTTTCTTTTTTCCATTATTTTTTTCTTTTTTAATATCTTTTTTCAACTCTCTCACTTCTACTCCTTATAATATCTATATATTTCTGATTCTTTATTCTTTATATAAAATTATCTCCCATCTCTTTAATTCATTTATTTAAATAAATTATAGCATACTTTAGCAAATTTTTTTCAATTTTTTTCAAAATATTTAGCATTTTATTCCTAGGCTATTTGTCTATACCATAAAAGAAATTTCGCATAAATTATAAGTGGGAGAACATCTAAGTATTTTCCCAAAAAAGGAGACATTCATATGCATGATAAATTAATCGTCATCATTGTCTTTCTTATAACTATTTTAACCATGACAGTGGGTTATTCAACTTTTGCCACTGATTTAAAAATAGATGGAAATGCCGAAATTATCGGTGAATGGAATGTGCGCATTGCAGATATTAAACCTATAAGTGTTCCAACTGGTTGTGATGCTGGTACCCCAACATTTACTGATACTGAGCTTAACTTTGCGGCCCAATTAAATAAACCTGGGGATGAGATAATCTATGAAGTTACCATAGAAAATGCAGGCACCATTGATGCTAGATTACAAACTGTCGTCTTTTTAGAAGAACCAGAAGGAACTGAAGCTATTAACTATGAAACTACTTCGCTTGCCGAAACCCTTGATGTTGGCGAAAAAACGACTTTTAATATCATTGTTACCTATTTAGATGTTAAGGAGCCACCCGTCAAAACTACTAAAACTTTAACAGGCATTATTGAATATGTTCAAAAATAATTATGCTTAATTTGCCTAAAAAAGAGAATAAATTATTATTAATTTTAATGATTTATTCTCTTACTAATATTATTTTGACGAGTTTTTATTTAAATAGTTATTTTAATTATTTCAAAATTATCTTTTGGTTTCTATTCTTATTTAGTAACTTTTATCCTCTCACTTTTAATATGAAAGCCAAAAAAGAGGTCAAAATTACTTTAATTATTTCCTTAATATTTATCTTTCTCTACTTTACTAGTGGTTTTATCTGGGGATTTACGAAAAGTCCTTATAACCATTCCTTATTTTCTCTAATTCAAAATATTTTAGAAAATCTAATCCCTATTTTAGGAATAGAAATGATGCGTTATCAACTAATTAATCATAATCGTCATAATAAAAAAACTCTTATCTTCATAACTATTTTAATATTTTTGACTGATATAAATATGAAAACTATTTTTACTCCTAATAAAACAATACTTTTTCATAATATAGGTTCTACTTTTCTACCTCTTTTATTTCGCCATAGTTTACTTTCTTATCTTTCTTTAAATACTAATTATTATTCTCCTTTAATAATTAGAATAATTGATGAAATAATTATTTTAATCCTTCCTGTCCTTCCTAATAATAATTGGTATATCAAAGGATCATTAGAAATAATAAAAGTGATGCTTATTTATTTTCTTTTTAAATATTTTATCTTATCAAGAAAAAGAAAAAAGAAAAAATATCTTTTCACTTATATTATCTTTTTAGGAATAGCTATTTTAATGGTCTTCTTTAAAATGGGATTGTTTCAGTACGAATCAATTGCCATTATCTCTAATAGTATGACTCCTACTTTTGAAAGAGGCGATTTAGTAATCTATAAAAAAGAAGCTCCTATCTCTAATCAAGATATCATTGTCTATCAAAGGGAAAAAAGAATCATTGTTCATCGCGTTATAAATCAAAATAATAATTATTACATTACCAAAGGGGACGCTAATAAAAGTCTTGATCAAAATAAAGTATCAGCAAAAGATATTAAAGGGGTTTATCAATTTCATCTTAAATATTTAGGTTTTCCGGCCATCTGGTTAAAAGAATTTTTAGATAAGGAGGCAAGCTAAATGAAACAAACTAAAATTATTACTTTCTTAATCATTATAACTTTTTTAAGTTTTCTTTTCTTTTTAACTAAATCTTTAATTAATAATCAAATTAAATCATCATCATTACAAGTTAATAATAAAACCAATTATGAAGTCACTTTAAAAGAGAATAATTTCTTCCAAGAAGATACTAATTATTATGTTTCTAAAGCAATTGAGGAAGTGATAGTTAACTTTGATTATGAACTTCATAATAATCAAAATATTTTATATTCTTATAAAATTGAGGCTACTTTAAAGGGATTTACGGATAATGAAACTAAATTAGTTTGGATGCAAAATAAAGTTTTAGATTATCAAGATAATATTCAAGGAAAAGATATCAAAATAAAGAAAAACTACCCTCTTCTTTATAACAATTATAATTCTTATGTTAAATCTTTTGAAAATACTTATAATTTAAAAATAGATGCTTTCTTAGAAATTAAATTAACGATTAAAAGTAATAATCAAAAAATAGATACTTATGTTATTATTACTGTTCCTCTAAATGCTGAAGTATGTGAAATAACAATTCAAGAAGATAAAGAATTATTAAATAACAATAATAATTATCATGATGATTATATTTTAACATTTATCTTTTTAATTTTATTTATATTGCTTATTATATTTAAAAATAAACCTCATAATATTTTAAAAGAATATAAAAGTTCCATTATTAAACTGGCTACTAAACCTAATTTAGAAAACTTTAATTATATAATATTAGATAATTTAGAAGATTTATTTAAAGTAGCTATAGATAATAATACTTTAATTTATAATTATCAAAATAATTATTATTGTTTAATTAGTAATACAGTTTATTTATATTCCCAATAATTATTTTTTCATCCACATATACATACCAGCATCAATAGTGTCTTTGATTTTAAAACCAAACTTTTCATAAAAAGGACTTTTGCCTTGAGCTGCGAGTAATTGAACCATTGCTTCTTCATCATCTTCCAAGGTATCTTTTAACCGCTTAAGCAAATTATTAACCATTAATTTTCCTATTCCTTGATTTTGATATTCTGGTTTTACCACAACATCAGCTAAAAAAGCAAAATAGCCTTGATCAGTAATCATTCTTGCCATACCCACTACTTGATTAGAAACGACATATTTAACTGTTAAACTATGGGCGAGACTTTTTCGAAGTAATCTTTCTGAAGGACATTTCCAATCAACTGAAGCAACCATTTCTACATATTCTTCATAAGTTAAGTTATTTTCCTCTAGCATTTTAATCACCTAACTACATTATAACAAATTTATTTCCTTTTTTCTTCTTTAATAAAAATTGGTTGTCTTAAGTTGTTACTTTTGGTTCTTTCAATATATTTTACTTGGACCTTTATCGTGGGTTTAAGATAGTTAATACCAAAAAATTCTTCTGCAAAAGGAGAATTTTTTAAATTCTTTAACTTTTTTAATTTTAAATATAAAGGATTTTTCTTCGCCATATTAACTTTCCCAATTAAATGAAAAAGATTATCTTGATATTCTCCTAAATATAAAGTTACGACATAATTTTTAGAAATATCTTCATAACCCCCTACTAAAAAGGATTCCACCCGATAATTTTTAATCTTAATCCAATTATCACACCTCGTATTAATTAAATATTCACTATTTTTTCTTTTAGCAATGATGCCCTCTAACTGAGCTTTTTTAACTTCTTTAAATAATTTTATTCCTTCTCCTTCAATATATTTAGTTTTCATAAAGATATCATTATCGGGATATTTATTTAAAATTTCTTTTCTTTTTAGAAGAGGCATCTTGGTTAAATCTTTATCTTCATATAAAATATCAAAACAGACAAAGACTATCGGATTATTAAGAGAAGCTTCTTTTATTTTTAAAGCGTTTTTTAAATGCGCTCTTTCTTGCAATTTACCAAAGTTAGGTTTGCCATCTACAAACATTACGATTTCCCCATCAAAAATTGTTTTGCCTTTAACTAACTTTTTTAAAAATTGCAGTTCGGGATAAAGATAAGAAACATCTTTCAAATTACGACTTTTAATAATAACTTCTTTAGGACTGGCAAAAATTAAAGTTCGATGCCCATCAAATTTTATTTCAAAAAGATAATCATTAGATTTAAAAGGCTTTTCTATTTCTTCTAAAAGCATTGGTCCCCAATTTTTATTTTGCCAAATATTCATTTCTTTTTTAAACTCTTTTCTAAGGCTTCCATTAAATCATTAATTTGACTTTTATTTCTTTTCTTCACATTTTTAATTTCTTTGCCATTTAATTTATCAAAAATAGCTTCCCTAATATTATTCTGATATTCATCTTGGTATTTATCTGGCTCAAATTTTCCGCTACGTTCCTCAATTAATTTAATGGCTAACTCTAATTCTTTTTCATTTATATTACTCACTTTTAAATCATCAGGTAACATGACTTCTTCTTTAAAAAACAAAGTAGTCATCACAATCCCAAACGAAGCAAATCTTAAAATACAATAATAAAATTTACTCCCAATAACCGTTTTGGCTAAAGCCACTTTTTTCACTTTTCTTAACGCTTCACAAAAAAGGTTATAAGCCTTACTCGTTTTTTCGGTTTCTAAAACATAACTTCTTTCAAAATAGATAGGATCAATATCTTTAATATCAATAAAAGATACAATTTCAATTTCTTTTTCATTTTCCGGTTTTAATTTATTTAACTCTTCTTTCGGAAAAGTTAAATATCTATCTTTTTCATATTCATAACCTTTAATAATATCTTTTTCTTTAACTTCCCTCTTACAATGATCACAATATTTAATATAATGAATTCTATTTAAACACTTTTTATGTAATTGATTAAAAGAAGTATCATTATCTTTTATTAACGGATTCATTACGACAGGAATATTTACTAACCCAAAAGAAATATTACTATGGACATTAGGCATACGTCTTCACCAATTATAGTATTTCCCTACCCCTTATTTTTATGTATTTAACACCCAAATTAAAAAAACACATAAACTAAAAAAGGAGGAGAGATAATGGAATACGATTATCATTTTGGCAATGATTATTATAAATATGGCAAGGACATCGGAATAAAAAGTACAATTTATCAAATTTTAGCGCCCGCGCAAGAACAAGACGGGCAACCCGCGATGGAATATGAAATGAATCCTTTACCTATTTTTGATAATCCCAAGTATAAAGGAAGTGGCAAATTAAAAGATAAAGTAGCCATCATAACGGGTGGTGACAGTGGTCTTGGAAGAAGTGCCGCCATATTTTTTACTAAAGAAGGAGCGAAAGTAGTTATCCCTTATTTAGATGAAGATAAAGATGCAGAGTTTACGAAAAAATATATTGAAGCCCTGGGCGGCGATTGCCTTTTAATAAAAGGCGATTTAAGAGATTCACAATTTTCAAAAGAAATTGTCGAAAAAACTTTAGCTAAATATGGCAAAATTAATATTTTAGTAAATAATGCTGGTGTTCAATATCAACAAGACAATTTAGAATGTATCTCTAATGAACAATTAGATAAAACCATGAAAGTTAATGTTTATTTAATGTTTTATTTAACTAAAGAAGTTTTACCTCATCTTCATAGTAAAGATAGTATTATCAATTTAACTAGTGTAACGACATTCTTTGGCGAACCCCAACTAATAGATTATGTCGCTTCTAAAGGAGCAATTGTCGGTTTTACTAGAAGCCTAGCGCGTAATTTAGCTTTAAAAAATATTCGAGTTAACGCCATCGCTCCTGGATTTTTTTGGACCCCTTTACAACCCGGATGTTGGGAAAAAGAAAAAATACCATCTTTGGGAAGTGATGCCGCCATGGCAAGAGGCGCAATGCCTTATGAATTAGGTCCTACTTTTGTTTTTCTAGCTAGTGATGATTCTAGTTATATGACAGGTCAAGTAATGCATGTTAATGGTGGCCAAGTAATGGCTTAAAAAAAATTAAGTTCCAATCAAAGAACTTAATCATCATGATAAGAAATAAAAAAGGTGAATCGCCATGATGAGAACCTCAACCCATCATGGCGATTATATTTGGGAAATACCATCAACCTAAAAAACTACGTATGGATTTTCAATGGAACCTTCTCCACCGACCCCAATACTTACACCGGTTTCAAGATAGATGACCGGGCGAACCGCCCACGTACCGTCCAAACCGCTGTGGGTCACATTCCCGCTATCACTCACAAGCCACGCACGGTAATTGATGCCGCTCTTACCATACCTGGTCATTGTCCATTCATAATCATTTGTTGGGGTAATTGATCCTGATGGGGTGTTGCTTGCTCTATTTAATCCATTTTGAATAAATAACCAATTATTTGTATCTGCTGTCCC
>CANQXW010000032.1 GCA_947627925.1 uncultured Bacilli bacterium
TTAAATAAAAAAATAGTATTTTTATTTAATTATTTTATTAATTTTTATTAAAAATTCTAACAAAGGAAAATATACTAATTAGTTTTTAGTTGATGTTTAAAGCGATTTAGTGTTATACTAATCATGTGTTTTAATTTAGCCCGTTGGTGAAGTGGCTTAACACACTGCGTTCTCAGCGCAGCATTCACGGGTTCGAACCCCGTACGGGTTACCATAATGCTTTATACCTCCATTATTTATGGAGGTTTTGCTTTTTTAAAAACTATTTTTGATATTTTTTTAGTTAAATAAAAAACTGATGCTATTTTTTCGCATCAGCTTTTTTTCGAAGTTCAGTATTTAAAATTACTTTTCTTAGTCTTATAAAGTTTGGTGTAACTTCGACTAGTTCATCTTGGTTAATATATTCTAGAGCATATTCCAAAGTAATTGGTCGAGGTCTTTTTAAAACGACAGTTTTATCGGAGAAAGCCGCTCTGGTGTTGGTAAGTTCTTTTCCTTTAACGATATTAATGGCTAAATCATTATCTCTATTGCATTCTCCAACAATCATACCTTCATATACTTCCGTATTGGGTTCAACAAACATAACTCCTCGATCTTCAAGTTGTCCAATACCATAAGCCGTGGCTTTACCAGTTTCTGATGAAACTAGAACACCTAATTTTCTTTCGCCCACTACCGCGCTAGCAATTGGAGCATATTCTTTGAATGTATGGTTCATAATTCCATAACCTTTAGTTAAAGTCATAAAATTAGTAGAAAAACCAATTAATCCTCGTGATGGAATAGAGTAGATAATCCGAGTTAAGTTTCCTAAATGCGTCATGTTTTCCATAATCGCACCCCGTTCACTTAATTCTTCAATAACACCCCCCATATATTCATCTTCGACTTCAATTTGTAATTCTTCATATGGTTCACATTTTACCCCATCAATTTCTTTAATAATAACTTTAGGTTTAGATACTTGAAGTTCAAAACCTTCTCTTCGCATGTTTTCAATTAAGATAGATAAGTGAAGTTCGCCACGACCGGAAACCAAGAAATTTTCACTATCTAATTGTTCTACTTTTAAACTAACATCTTTTTGAGTTTCCCGAATAAGTCTTTCTTCAATCTTTCTTGATGTAAGAAGCTTACCATCATTTCCCGAAAATGGAGAAGTGTTGACTCCAAAAGTCATTTGTAATGTTGGTTCATCAATATGAATGATTGGTAGTTTTTCATGATTGCCTACTTCAGTAATGGTTTCGCCAACAGAAATATCTTCTAGTCCCGCAATGGCACAAATGTCTCCCGCTTTCGCTTCTTGAATTTCTTCTTTAGAAAGAGCTGTAAAGCCAAATAATTTTTGAATTCTAAAGTTTTTTTCGGTCCCATCAAGGCGAAGACAGTTAACCATTTGACCTACTTTAACTTTGCCATTAAAGACTCTACCAATCGCAATTCTGCCAACATAATCATTATAATCTAAAAGAGCTGGTTGGAATTGAAAAGGTTTATTTTCATCGCCAGATGGACTACTTATTTCATTAACAATTAAATCCAAAACGCATTTAAAAGATTTTTCTTGCGTATTTAAATCAGGGTCTAAGCTAGATGTTCCATTTAAAGCACTAGTATATGCTACTTTAAAATCTAATTGTTCATCACTAGCTCCTAAATCTAAAAATAATCCCAAAACTTCATCAACAACATCTTTAATTCGAGCCGTTGGTTTGTCAACTTTATTAATAACGACAATTGGTTTAACTCCGGCATCAATGGCTTTTTTTAAAACGAATCTTGTTTGAGGCATTGGCCCTTCATAAGCATCAACAACTAAGATAACGCCATCAACCATTTTCATAATTCTTTCTACTTCGCCACCAAAATCGGCATGTCCTGGCGTATCAAGAATATTTATTTTTACGCCATTGTACATAATTGAAGTAGTTTTAGCTAAAATAGTAATACCTCTTTCTTTTTCAATTTCATTTGAATCCATTGAAAAATTAGTGGCATCTTGATTTTCTCTAAAAGTACCTACATATTTTAATATTTCATCAACCAAAGCTGTTTTACCATGGTCAACGTGTGCAATAATTGCAACATTTCTAATTTCCATCTAAATCACCCGTTTAACCAAGATATTATAGCATTATAAAAGAGGTTATGTAAACTTTAAGTTTTAAAATTTTGAAAAAATGTACAAAAATTATGAATTTAGAGGTTGTCCAAAAAATAATAATGTGATAAACTTAAAATAAGGTGACGTAGATGGTATCTGGTAAAACGTTGAAACGGAGTACAGTAATTGTTGTTGGTTCAATTATTGTTTTAAGCATATTAACGATGAATGTTTCATATTCTTCATTTTTTTCCGTGCAAACTCAAGGCAATGGTATCCAAACAATTTCCACAGGAGTTTTAGACGTTCAAGCATCAGCTGGCCAAATTTCTCCAGGAGAATTGATGCCAACTAATGAATATGAAGAAATAACAAGTAAATCTGGAGTAACTAATGGTGAAACTAAAAATAATATGGTTGAACTAACTGTTACAAATAACGGCGATATAGATGCTATATTTGGAGCCTCTATAAAAAGAACAGTTGAAAATGAAAGCGATGCTGCTAGTTTAGAAAACGTGATTATTGCCATTCAAAAAAATGGTGAATGGATAAAATTTGGTGAAAATGGCCCTGTTTATACGGCAATTTCAAATTTGACCGCTGAAGCAGATGGTGTTTATCCTATTATATATGATACAATTAATAAAAAAAATGATGGTACAGCAACTACTGTAACTTATGATATCTATATATGGTTAAAGAATGGCACTCCTGAAGATGAACAAGGTAAAAATATAAATTTAAGCATAACGGCTAAGAGTGCGCCAGTAGAAGGTCAAGATACTGATAACACGATTCCTGGTGTTAAGGGTACACCTTTAACTGACCAAAGTAGCGAGGTGAATTAAGATGCCAGAAGATTATGAAAATTATGATTCAGAAGCAATTATTAATGCTGAAGAATTAAAAAGAAAAAGATTATTATCAATTGTTATAATGGTAATAATTATGCTTTTATGTTTAATATTAATGTTAACTACTTTTACAATGGAACTTTTTGGAAATATTTTGCTTTCTGGAACAGGTGATAGAGTTAATATTGATATCAATAATGATAATTTCCCGGATTTAAACATTACATATGGTACATATAATGATGGAAAAGCGGTATTTAATATTGATTATGATGGAGATTATGTAGCTGATTTTAATCTTATTAATCAAGATACTGATAATGACGGTAAATGCGATATAAACTGTGATACTAATGGCGATAATGTTCCTGATTACAATATTGATTTAGATGGTGATGGTATTCCTGATATAAATATTGATACTGATGGTAATGAAAAGCCAGATTTAAATGTTGATACTAATAAAGATGGAAATCCGGATTATAATATTGATTTGAATGGTGATAATAAGTGTGATGTTAACTGCAATAACAATACTACAAATTTAGTTCAAGATGCCAGTGGTAATAAAGAATGTGATAAAAACTGTGATGTTAACCACGATAATATCCCTGATTATAATGTTGACTTAGATGGTGATGGCAAGTGTGATGTTAACTGTGATACTGATTATGATAAAAAGCCAGATCTTAATGTTGACACTGATGGCAACTGGATTCCTGATTTAAATATTGATATTGATGGTGATGGTAAGTGCGATGTTAATTGTGACACTAAGGATGATTCTGAAGGCCATGGAAAAGAAGTTTGTTTAGATACTAATGGTGATGGTAAGCAAGATATTTGTATTAAAGGCGATGGCAAACCAGATAAAAATGTTACTAATCAAGATTTGGATAATGATGGTAAATGCGATTTAAATTGTGATAATAATGGTGATGGTTATCCAGATACTAATGTTGATGTTAATGGGGATGGCAAACCTGATTTAAATATTGATCCCGATGGTGATGGTAAGTGTGATTTAAACTGCGATACCGATGGTAATGGGAAACCAGATTTAAATGTAGATATTGACGGTGATGGAACGCCAGATATAAATGTTGATACTGATGGTGATGGCAAACCAGATAAAAATGTAGTTAAAGATGCTACTGGTGGTCAAGAATGTGATAAAAACTGTGATACCGATGGTGATGGTTATCCAGATACCAATGTTGATACCAATGATGATGGTAAATGCGATTTAAATTGTGATCCAGATGGTGATGGCAAGTGTAATTTAAATTGTGATACTAATCATGATAATAAACCAGATACCAATGTTGATACCAATAATGATGGTAAATGCGATTTAAATTGTGATCCAGATGGTGATGGCAAATGTGACTTAAATTGCGATACCGATGGTAATGGCAAATGTGATTTAAATTGCGATAATAATGGCAATGGTGAGTGTGACATCTATTGCGATACCAATAATGATGGTGAATGTGATAAAAATTGTAGTGGTGTTTGTGAAGAAAATTGCGATGATAACCATGATGGTATATGTGATCGTAATTGTATGGAAAATGGCAAATGTGTTTTAAACTGTGATCCAAATAATACCGGAAAATGTCAAACTAATTGTGATACGAATAATGACAAAGTATGTGATAAAAATTGTGTTGATGAAAGCGGTAATTGTTATTTAAACTGTGATCCAAATAATACTGGAAAATGTCAAACAAATTGCGATACCGATGGTAATGGAGATTGCGATTTAAACTGTGATCCAGATCATACTGGCAATTGCCAAACAAATTGCGATACCGATGGTGATGGCAAATGTGATAAAGATTGTGATTACAATGGTGACAAAGAATGTGATGCCAATTGTTATGAAGGAGATCAATGTGTTTTAAATTGTGATCCAAATAATACTGGTAAATGTCAAACCAATTGTGATACTAATGGTGATAAAAAACCAGATCTTAATATTGATTCAGATCATGATGGCAAGTGCGATAAAGAATGTGATACTAACGGTGATGGTAAATGCGATAAATATTGTTCTAATACTGAATTAGATGCTTTAGTAACCATCTTAAATGCCGAAAAAGTTGATTTATATGTTGATGCCGCTGATATGACGACAAATGTAGAATATAATGAAGATGGTTTTTATGATATTAAAAGTAATGTGGTTACTTCTTCTGTATCTTTGAGATCAAATGGTGATACTACACAATGTGATTATAATGTTATGTTTAAATTAGAAAATAATGGTTTTACTAATCAAAACAAAAAGCCAGAAGTAATTATTCAATTACAAGGTTATGAAAAAAATGTTCCTAAAACCTATCTTATTGATTTAGCTAGCTTTAAAGAAGGAGAAGAAAAATCTATTGCTAGTGCTACGATTAGTGATTCCGATAAAGATAAGGAATACACGACACAGCTATGGAAAATTACTTTAATATTTAGGAATTATAAGGGATTTAGTCAAAATTATAATGCGGGTAAAACTGCTAAAGGCATTTTGAGATTTGACCTCGGAGAAAAAAATTGTTCTAGAATTGCAAGATAGCAAATATTGCTATCTTTTTTAGTGTATTAATGTTAAAATTTAATTGGTGATTAATTTGATATTAGGTTTAATTTTTACATTTTTAACCGGATTATTTTTTTTAGTCGGCATAATTATTTTAAAAAATCAAAAATATCAAGAAAAAATTTCTTTATTTATATATTCTTTAGCTTTTGTCGTCATGGCGGGTTTATTGTTTTTTGATTTATTGCCCGAGATTATTGAAACTAAAAGTATTTATTTAATTATTCCAATAATTATAGGCTTTTTAGCCTTAATCATTATCGATAAATTAATCCCTCATCATCATCATGAGCATCAAAATTGTGATAAACATGATCATGAAGAACATTTAAATCATATTGGTATTATTACCATTATTGCTCTTGCTATTCATAATATGCTAGAGGGTTTAACTTTGTATAATATCACTATAAATAATTATTTATCTGGGCTTTTAATGATGATTAGTATTTCCCTTCATAATATTCCTTTAGGCTTTCAAATCGGAAGTTCCTTAAAAACTAAAAAGTATAGTAAACTTCTTTTAGGCTTTTTATGCTTAAGTTCATTTTTAGGAGCTTTAATAATGATTTTCTTTGGCACTTTAAATGAACAAGTAGTAAGTATTTTATTAGCTTTAACTTTTGGAATGCTTTTATACATTTTATTTTTTGAATTATTTAATGAAATTAAAACATCATTAAAGAAAAAAGATATTATTTATGGTATAATTGTAGGAGGAGTAATATTAATTATTACATTGTTAGTATAAAGGTGATTAAATGAGAAAGGTATTAGTAACTGGAGCGGCCGGGGCCATTGGCTTAAATGTGATAAAATATTTACTAATGGAAGGTAAATATGAAATAACCGCTTTAGATTTAAATAATAAAAAGACAGTTAAAAAATTAAAAAAATATAAAAATAGAATTAATATAATTTATGGCGATGTCCTTGATGATACTTTAATGGAATCTTTAGTCAAAGAACATGATTATATTATTCATTTGGCAGGTCTTGTTCCTCCTTTAGGGGATTTTCATCAAACTTTAGGAGAAATCATTGAATATCAAGGAACTGAAAATATTATTAAAAAGATTAAAGAAGTAAATGAAAAATGTTTTTTACTTTATGCTTCCACAACTTCTGTTTATGATTTTTCCTTAGGGGCTTCCGTCAAAGAAAAAATAAGGGAAAGTGAACTTGATAATTATAGTTTAAATAAATATAAGGTAGAAAAATTAATTCAAAAGAAATTAAATAATTATACTATATTGCGATTACCTTTAGTTTTAAGCAATTTAAAAGATGAGCCATTTATTTATGGCATTAAAAAGAATTTAGTGGTTGAAGTAACTACCAAAGAAGATGCTGCTTATGCTTTTGTAAAATCTTTATCACACCAAAAAGAATTAAATAAAAAAGTTTTTAATGTTGGTATGGGTGAAGAAGGTCGCATTGTGTATAATGATATTCTAAAAGACATCTTAAAATATTATGGTTTAAGTTGGAAATATGTTTTATCAAGAATGTTTTTAGAAAAAAAATATAATAGTCCTATTTTAACTGATAGTGATGATTTAGAAAATATAATTCATTATAGGACCGATTCCTTATATAATTATTATCGGAGATTAAAAAATAGAAATAAGAAAAGGGTTTTAGCGAGATTTTTGGCTAAACCATTAGTGTTTTTAAAAAAGTAGGGTGATAAAGTGATTGGACTAGTACTAGCAGGTGGTGGAGTTAAAGGCTCTTACCAAGTAGGAGCTTATTTAGCCTTTAAAAAATGTGGTATTAAACTAAATGGAGTTGTAGGTACTTCCATTGGTTCTTTTAATGCGGCTTTAATTGCCAGTGGTAAAGAAGCCGAATTATATGAATTTTGGAAAAATGTGGATGTAGGGAAATTATTAGATTTTAATACGAAATATATAGATAGTGTTAATAATCAACAAAAATTTAAAGAACTTATTTATGGTATTGAACAAATGACTTTAGTTATTAAGAATAAGGGTATAAATAATTCTAATTTAAAAGATGTTTTAAAAGAAATGATTGATGAAGATAAAATTAGAAAAAGTCCGATGGATTATGGTTTAGTAACAGTAAGAGTTAACGATTTAAAGCCTTTATATCTTTTTAAGGAAGATATGAAAAAAGGAAAAATACCCGAATATATTTTAGCTAGTTGTAACTTACCTTTATTTAAAATGGAAAAGATGATTGATGATAAATATTATTTTGATGGGGGATTTTATGATAATAATCCCATTAATATGTTACTAGATAAAGGTTATGATAAAGTTTATTCCGTTGAAGTTCATGGTCTTGGTTTTAGTAGAAGAATAAAAGATAAGAGTAAAGTTGTTACGATTAGTCCTTCGAGAATGCTTGGGGGTATGCTTAATGTTAATAAAAATAAAATTAATGAAAATATTAAATTAGGCTATTATGATACTTTAAAAATACTAAAAAATTATGATGGTTACAATTTTATCTTTAAAAAGTACCATGATTTTTGGTATAATACATTAACGAGGAATGCCGATAAGGATTTATTAAAGAAAGTTAAAAAATATTTTGGCACAGAAGATAATAAAGAACTTATTTTAAAATCCTTGGAATATACTATGGTAAAAGAGAAAATGACGTATTTTAATGTTTATAGTTTATTTAAACAAATTAAACATGTTAAAAAGAATACTGATAGTAAGCATTTTGTTTATGAATTTATTAAAAGTTTAAAAATATTATAGGAGGTTATAATGGGAAGAGCGTATGAAGTAAGAAAGTATAGTATTCAAAAGACAGGAGCAGCAAGAGGTAAAATATATACTACTTTTGCTAAAGAAATATATTTAGCTGCCAAGAAAGGATTACCTGATCCGGATGCCAATATTTCTTTAAAAAGAATCATTGAAAAGGCGAAAAAGCAACAAGTGCCTAGTGACATTATTAATAGAGCAATTGATAAGGCAAAAGGTGTCGGAGGCGAAGACTACCAAGAAGTAGTTTATGAAGGCTTTGGACCAGGAGCTTCGACTTTAATTATCAAATGCTTAACGGATAATGTTAATAGAACAGTTGGCGAAGTAAGGGCGGCTTTTAATAAAGTAGGAAAGAGCTTGGGTGTTACTAATTCCGTTTCTTACAATTATGATTATTTAGGAATCTTGGATTTTAAAACGGACAAAGAAGAAGAGATATTTGAAGAATTATTAAATACCGGCATTGATATAATTGATTATGAAAATGAAGATGGTGAAGTTACCATTTCTATGCATCCAAATGATCATGATAAAGTTAAAGACATTGTTGAAAAGTTAATTCCAGATGTCGATTATCTTATTGATCAAGTAGGAATGTTTGCTAAGGAAAAAATAACTTTAGATGGGGAAGATGCCGAAACATTTAAGAAACTTTATAATATGTTAGATGAAATTAATGATGTAACGGAAATATATCACAATGTAGATATTGAATTATAAAAAGAAAAATTATATAATTTAGGTGTTAACGAAGAAGGAATTTACAACTCCGGAGTTAAAGCGGGTAATTTCCGTTAAAGATTATAAGCGTATGATTAAATTCATAAATTAAGGTGGTACCGCGGATTATATTATTCGTCCTTAACCTTAGTTTTTGAATTTTTTTATTTAGAGGAGGAGATAAAAATGAATTGTTTTGAAGATTTAAAATGGCGAGGACTTGTTAAAGATATAAGTAGCCCTGAATTAGAAAAAAAATTAAACGAAGAGAAATTAACTTTTTATATTGGAACTGATCCTACGGCTGATTCTATGCATATTGGGCATTTTTCCTCATTTTTAATTGCGACAAGACTAGCTAAATATGGCCATAAGCCTATTTTACTTATTGGGGGCGCCACTGGTTTAATTGGAGACCCTAAACCATCATTAGAAAGGCAAATGATTTCCAAAGAAGATGTTTTAAAGAATGTAGCTGGTCTAACTAAACAAGCGAAAGAAATATTTGGCTTTGAAGTTGTCAATAATTATGATTGGACTAAAGATTTATCAGTTTTAGACTTTTTAAGAGATTATGGTAAATATATTAATGTTAATTATATGTTAGATAAAGACATCATTAATCGACGCTTAGAATCTGGCATAACTTTTTGTGAATTTGCTTATACCATTTTACAAGGAATGGATTTCGTCCATCTTTATAAAGATAAAGGCGTTACTTTACAAGTTGCTGGTTCTGACCAATGGGGCAATATTACGACCGGAATTGAACTAGCCCGTAAAAAAGAAGATGTCGAATTATACGGAATGACTATGCCTTTAGTTTTAGATGCTAACGGAGTTAAATTCGGAAAAACCGAGGGTAATGCTTTATGGCTTGATAAAAATAAAACTTCTAGTTATGAATTTTATCAATACTTAATTAATACGAGTGATGAAGTAGTTGTTGATTATTTAAAGAAATTAACTTTCTTAAATAAAGAAGAAATTGAGAAAATTGAAAAAGAACATAAGGAAAAGCCAGAACTTAGAAAGGCACAAGAAATATTAGCTCAAGAAATTATTACTTTCTTACATGGAGAAGAAGAGTATAAGAAAGCTAAAACTATGAGTAAAGCTTTATTTTCTGAAGATATAACGAATCTTTCAAGTGAAGATATCTTAAATAATTTTAGAGATATGGAACATGTTATAATCGAAAAAGAAATGCCTTTAGAAGATTTGCTAGTAACTGGAAACATTTGTCAAAGCAAAAGAGAATCAAGAGAGCTCATTAGTGGTAATGCCATTAGTTTAAATAATAAAAAAATAACGGATAATATGTATTTAGTAACTAAAGAAGGCGCTATTGATAAAAAGGTTTATTTAATCAAAAAGGGCAAGAAAAAATATTATTTAGGAATTTTTAACTAAAATGAAAAAACTTCAAAAAAATTGAAGTTTTTTTGTTAACATAGTATTTTCTTAAAGTTAATCGTTTAGCAGTAAACTAATCGGGGGATTGGACAAAACTGGTAAACACTTATTAAGGGATACAACCATGTTAACTACAATTTAATCATAAATGATAGTTGGCAATTTGTAAAGAAAATTATGCGGACATTAAACAATGTGTTTTAAAATTTTGTATAGTGAGAAGATTTTAATAATAATTTCATTATTTTTTTCTTTTTTCAAAAGTTTCATTTTAAAAATTTAATAAATTCATTTAGTATGCAAAATTTTTGTTTCAAAATAAAAAAATAGTGCTATAATGTTAATATGAAAAAGATATGGATATTGTTTATTTTAATGTTATTCCCTTTTAGGGTTTGGGCTATAGAGCTAAATAATTTATTATCGCCGACCGTTTTGTTATATGATCCGGATAAAGAAGAGATTATGTATGAAAAGGGTAGTGATAATGTTGTTAATATTGCGAGCCTTACTAAAATAATGACGACGATTGTCGCAATTGAAAATATATCAAATTTAGATGACAAAGTTTTAATTACTGATAGTATGTTAGCGGAAATCCCTAGTGATGCTTCAGTTGCGGGTTTAAAAGTAGGAGATGAAGTAAGTTATTTAGATTTACTATATGCCTCTATTTTGCCAAGTGGAGCAGATGCTACAACGGCTCTTGCTCATTCAATTGCGGGCTCAACTGAAGGATTTGTTAATTTAATGAATGAGAAAGCCCAAAGTTTAGGACTTGAAAATACGCATTTCGCTAATGTAACGGGTTATGATATTGATAACCATCATAGTACGGCGAAAGAAGTTTTAAAAATATTATTATATTCTTTAGATAATGATTTATTTAACAAGATTTATAGAACCAAAGAATATACCTTAAGTAATGGCTTAGTAGTTAAAACTACGCTTGATTATTACAATCCTGGTGGGATGTATGATTTATCTAAAATAGTGGGAAGTAAAACTGGTTATACTGATGATGCTGGTTTATGTATGTCATCTATTATTAATTTTGAAGGTAAAGAGCTTATCTTAATTACCTTAGGAGCAAAACGAGACTTAATATCTCCTGATAATATTGATGATGCTTTAAGTGTTATTAGTTATCTTAACCAAAATTATAAAAATGTTGTTTTATTTGAAAAGGATGCTACTTTTTTAGAACTACCAGTTAAATATTCAAATATTAATACTTATGAAGTAAAAGCTAGTGAAGATATAACTTATTTTACTGATGATTATGATGATACTAGTATTAAATATCATTTTGATGGTGTTGATAGTTTAAGCTTTAAAAACAAAAAAGGTGATAAAATAGGAACTATTAATATAACTTATCAAGGCGAAACATTTAGTCAAGATGTTTATCTGGATTCTGATATAAAAATGTCTTTAGCTAAATATTTATTTACTGGCCCTATATGTATTATTATTTATTCTGCTTTAGTTATTTTATTAATTTTAGGTATATTTGCTTTAAGAAAAAGAAAACATCATCATAAGCATGTTTTAGCTCAATAAAAAACTCGAATAATTTCGGGTTTTATTTTGTTTTAAAGATACTATGTAAATAGAAGATGCGCTCCATTTAGATTAGATAACAATCTTTTATCAACTCTTTTTAGATAAGGAATAAATCCTTTTTAGAACCATGCTATTATCATAATTGTCATATTTAGGAGCTCTTTCAATTTCAGGAATTTGAAATAAATCCCAATATTCTAATTTAATATGATAAGTAGCGACTCCCTCGGGAGTATTAATTCCCGCGATAAAATCACCATCAAACATAGGGTCAGTTTCTTCATTAAAATGTTTTTTAGATTTCCAAGATATATCTGGATGACAATTACATAAAGTGCAAAATAAAATAATTCTATTTTTATACAATTCTTTAAATGTATGATGACCATCACTTATATCTTTTGCATTTATTGCATTACTCTTTTTTTCTCTTTGGATTAAATCATTTATTTCTTGGATTGTCATATTTGTACCTCCATAAAATATAGCAACAATAAATATTCTAGCATAAATTTTAATATTTTCAAACTGAATCAATAGGCTTACTAAACTTTATAATATTTTTATGGTATAATATATTTTAATTTAGATAGTGTGAAAAGTTTTATGGAAAACCAGACACATTAGAAAAAAAGATATTAAAATGAAAATTTTAATATAGAA
>CANQXW010000033.1 GCA_947627925.1 uncultured Bacilli bacterium
TACAAATTCTTGCTTTTCTTTTTTTCGCTTTCAATTTTTAATGCTTTTACTTCACACCAGAAATTCTAGAGCCATAATATTAGGATAATCTTTCTTTTAATTTTTATGTAATATTCTATTTTTTCTTATGTTTTTTCTTACGATCACTTTCAAAAAGATAATAGGTTTCCGTTTCATCATTATTATCTTCTTCCGATAAATCTTTTATTTCATTAACATCGGTTTCTTCTTTTTCTTTCTTTTCCGTTTTTTCTTCATTTCCTTTATTTCCTTTTAAAGGCTTTTCTTTCTTTTTCTTAACTTCTTCTTGCACTGTTTCTTTAACTCTTGGCTCATTTAAAAGTTCTTTTTTATTCTTTTTATTTTTAAGACTTAATCTAATTATACAAATAAAGGCAAGTAATAAACCAATACCAAAAGTTATAATAACATATAAATAAGTTTTATTAGTATTAATTAAATCTTCTACTTGATCATTATTATATAAAGCAAAAGTATTATTTAAAGCATCATATAGATAAAAATCTTTCTTGCCAGTTGCCACATTTAAACCATAAACAACATAATAATTATCTTTTTTCTCATAAACATTAGTAGCATAAGTTTCACCATCAATCAAAGATGTTGCTTTACTAAGGCCAGGTAACTCTTTGTCATAATCTAAAATAACAATTTTTAAACTAGTTCCAGTTACTTCATTATATTTAGTATATTTACCATTTTCATAAATAAAACTTTCAACTGTTCCATCATCTTTTTTAAGTCCTACTAAATTATAATTTATCTTTTCATTATAACAACTAGGGACTTTAAAGCCCTCTATTTCTAGTTCACTTTCTTCATAAAGTTCGGGACAGACATAATTACTTCTTAATTTAATAACGGTATAATGTTCTTTATCCACGGTTACATTAATTGGATTAGCATCAACAACTTCCACTACTAAGTTATAAGTTTTTTCGCTACCATTTTCCGCTCTTACAACAATACTTAAATTATTTGAACCTTCTGTTACTTCAACACTACCGGCGCCACTAACGGTTGATTTGCTATCATTAGGTGTAGCCACAACATTAACACTAGTGGTTCCTTCGGGAACCGTAACACTATAATTTAAGTTATCTTTAGAAAAGGCGGGACTTATTTCATAGCCTTCCACACTTAAATCTTTTAAATCATTATCTTTAGAATAACTAGCTTCCAGTTCTTCTTGGGTAATTATTTTTAAAGATTTACTACTACTAGTTAAACTTATTTCACTTAAATCGGCAAAAGCATAAGCTTCATACATATCAACTGATACTTTAGTAGAACCAGTTTTTAAAGCCTTAAAAGTAAAAGTATATTTTTTACTTTTGACGCCTGATGAAGAAGATGCCGCCATTACTGTACCGCCAGCTTCGGCTGAAGAAGATGTAAGTTGTAAGAATTTTTTGTCATAATCAAGTTGCATTTGCCAACTTCCAATCGCGGTACTACTAGATAAATTAACAGTTATCGTTACTTTATTATTAACTACAACGTTATTAGTACCTGTGACACTAACTGTTCCACTTGCCGCATTTACCATAACTGGTAAAATTACTAATGCTAGTAAGAAACTGACTAAAAATTTTATTTTTTTCATTTTTTACGACCTTTCTAATTGTTTATTTGATATGTTCCTAAAATACTTTTTTGTACTTGTAATAAATCTAAAGCATTAATCTCGCCATCACCTGAGGTATCACCGGCTGTATCATAAACACCACTTAAAGTATATGTTCCCAAAATCTTTTTTTGCACTTGTAATAAATCTAAGGCATTAATCTCGCCATCACCAGAAGTATCTCCTTTAACAATGGCAGTTAAAGTTTCATTAGTGTTGGCATTTTTGATGGTAATTTGATAACCAGTTCCAATGTTGCCATCAGTTACAACGTTACCACTAGCATTCTTAACTTGAACGGTATTACTACCCGCAATACTTTCAATTGTTCCTTTTAATTCACTAATGCTCGTACTAGCGCTTATTCCGGAAATGGTGTTTCCTGCATACCGATATCCACTACTAGTAACAATTGTGCTAACTGCTAATTTAGAGGGATCAGTAATTTCATTAGAATCGACAGCCCCATTACTTTGATGGAAGGAATTATTATTCATATTATTATAAATTGGAATATAAAAGACAAAAGGACTATTTATAAGACCAGCACTATTATAAGTTTTATAAGAAGATTTTGCTTCTTCTGATGGAGAACTTAAATTAGTCATATATTGGTGGCCATATAATTTATTGCTTTCAGTTGGCACTACATTAAACTTTTGTAAGTAGATTGTATATTGGCCTTTAGCAATATAATTTCGAGAAATTTGGCCAGCCCCGCCTTTAATGGCTTCATATAAACCATACCAGCCATTATTTTTAGCATAAGTTAAACCACAAACAGTTGCCCCACTACTTGTCGCACAACTATCACTAACGCCAAAATTATAAAAATTATAGTAGCCTTCATAACCAGGATAAACCCCACTATATAAATTATATAAAGATTCTTTAGCACCTAATTCTTGTAAAACTCTAGAAGCAATATGAACAGGACTAACATCTAATTCCCGGCCAACATCATTCATAACATTTCCTAAATTAGTGCCTTTTTCATAGTGATATTTATAGAAGGCCGCATGATCAATTAAATCGGAAGCCGCGGCGGCATATGATGAGGAAAGACCACTATCATATTTTAAATATTCAAATTGAAAAACATAACTATCAGAAAGCCAATTTCTTGGATCCATATAATAAGCTACCGCACTAGCTGAAGCAGGATACCAAGTTTTTGAATAAGGATTCTTACAAGAAGTATCAATATTAGCAGGATCACTACTTGCTACATAACTTTCGCCACAAGCACTTTCCTTATTTACGGCGGTTGCCCAATCAAGACCAGTTGGAATTGATTTAAATTGCCAATTAGGATGATCTTGTTGCATTTGGCATAGTCCTGGCCAATAAGTAGATGGAAAACCAGCATTTTGCATATTAATTTCACAACTACTGGTAGCATTTTCATTAAATACTAAAGTGGAAACAGAAACATAATCTCCACAAACATAACCCGTAGCGCTTCCTTCATAATAAAGGCGATACCAACCGGTACTACATCCTTTTTCACTAGCGTGTTTAGTATTATCAACTAACGTATATTCACTATTTTTACTTAATGTTTTAATACTGGAATAATTAGTTCCGGGACCACTTCTTAAATTAACTCCTGTTCCCGTAATCTTACCTCGATAAGTATCTGCATAACAAACACTTACATTGAGGATCATGAAAAAAATAGTTAAAAAAAACATTTTTAAGAATTTATTATGCATACTACCTACTCTCCTTACCTAATTTTATCATATTTTAGGCCTAATTTTCATAACATATATAAATTTATGTCAAATATTTTCAATTATTTGACATTTTCCATCTATCAATTTTTATTAACATATATTATAATACTTATTTGAAAGGAATGAGTAGGATGCACAAAACTTTTGATCCCATTGATATATTTTTTATAATTATCATTTTAATTTATTTTGTCGTTCTCTTTATTTTTATAGCGATATTTATAAATAAATATACTAATCTTGATAAACCACCTAAAGTAAATGAGGCCAAAATTAAGAAAGAAATTAAAAAGACTACTCATCAAGCTAAAAAAGAGCAAAAGAATAAAAAGACTAAAGAATTACCAAAATCAGAAGTTAAAAAACCTACTAAACCAAAAAAGAAATCTAGTAATAAAAGGCCAAATAAAACCAAAAGTAGAAATAATGCTAATATGCGCAAAAGAAATTATAAAACTAATATTTCTTATGTTAAAAATAATCCCAAGAAAAAAGGTACTCAAAAGTAAGTGCCTTTTAAATTGGAATATTAATCTAAATCATAATTATAAACGCCATGAATTTTTAATAAATCATTTTCTGTTGGTTGTTCCACTACATATTTATCATTTTCTTTAGTTACAGTAAATACTATCGTATAATCAACTCTTTTGGTCGTATCTTTCATTTTATCTAATTTATAATCTAAATATTTATCTTTATCATAAGTTCCATCATCTTTATTAAATTCATCAGGATTATTTTCTAAATAAATACTGGCATCATCTTGGGCTTTATATAAATCATACACTGTTATTTTAACCGTAATATAATCTAAATCATTATCATATTCTTCTTCGACTATTTCATAACTTAAATCTTTATATTGCTTCTTTAAAATATCCCGATATTTTTCTTTTTGCTTTTCATTTAAATCTTCATCTTCAACTACTTTTTCTAAATCGATTAAAACTTCACTATCTAAAGTTTTATACTTTTTAAGATAACCTTCGACGGCTCCTCTCGCACTATTCTCTCCACAACCAGCAAGTAATAAGACAATTAATATTAGGGAACAAATTTTTTTCAAATTAAATCACATCCTAATTTTATATTGCCTAAAATTATTTTTTTTATACGTTGTTATAAGATAATTTAATTAACTCATAAATATTATATTCTTTATCTGTTAATTTCTCTTCTAGCTTTTTTTGCATTTCTTCATACATTTCATCCGGATTACTTTTTAATTTAGAAAACCATTCTAAATAGATATATTTAAGTTTACTATAATTTTTACTTTGATACATATTATCAATTTCTAATCTTAAAATCTTTTTTACTTTCGCTTCTTGTCTTGTTTCTTTTATGACTTCATCTTTCGCTATTACTTTATAATCTAATTTTTCTAAACTAACATTATAAGTAAACTCATTAATATTTAATTCATCTTCTAAAGTAAGACTACTTTTATTTAAAGTATATCCTTCTTCATCAAATTCTAAGGCTAAGCTATTTTTGCCATCGCTAAAAATTGCGGTATATTTTAAATAACTGTTTTGCTTTAATTTTGTTTTATTTTCGATAGCAATTAAAAATTCTTTTTCAACTTTAACTTTCTTTTGCCTTAAATCTTCAAATGTTTTAGCATTGACATGAAAAAGAGGAATCTTTTTAACATAATCTAAAGAATCATTTTCATCCCACTCATAAAACATACAATATCTTTCTTGAAAATTTAATAATACATCATAATAGTAGTCCATTTCTTGACTCCTTCCTTTTTTTCTTAAGTAAGAATATTAATAAAATCAAACCCACAAAAAATAAATCAGAATAAATACTTCTAATAATAAAATAAACAAATTCTAAAAAACTATACCCAATAACTAATAAATTTAAATCTAAAATGATAAAAAATAAACCAATTACCATTAAGATAAAACTAATTATAAACAAAAAAATACTTAACATACTATCTCTATTATTTTATTTATAAATTAAAGAAATTATTATATAATTATAATAGGTGATCAAAAATGGAGTATATAAAATATATAATTTTAGGAATTATTCAAGGTATTACTGAACCTTTACCGATATCTTCAAGTGGACATATTTTTTTATTTAAAAATTTATTCAATACCGAAATGTTTAATACCTTTAATTTTGAAATAATTTCTAATTTTGCTTCTTTTTTAGCTATTCTCTTTATTTTTAGAAAAGATATTATCAAATTAATTCAAGATTTCTTTGGCTTTATTTTTAACAAAAAAGAAAGAAAAAATTATAAAGAGGGATTTATGTATATCATGAAAATGATTGTTAGTACAATTCCTGTAGGCATTGCGGGTCTTCTTTTAAATGATTATTTAGAAACCCATTTTACTAGTCTTCACATTTTAGGCTTTGCCTTTTTATTCACTGCTTTAATGCTTTATATTGTAAGGAATATTAAAGGCGAAAAAGAAAGTAGGGATATTACTTTTAAAGACGCTATTATCATTGGGTTATTTGAAGCCATTACCATTATTCCTGGAATAAGTAGAAGTGGTACCGTTTTAGTGGCTTGTCTTTTATGCAAGCTAAAAAGAGAAGATGCTTTAAAATATACTTTTATGTTATACTTCCCCGTTAGTCTTGGAACCATGTTATTAAAAGTTCCCGATTTAATGGACACATCTACTACTTTACTTCTACCTTATTTAGGAGGTTTCATCGCGGCTTTAGTAGTTACTTATTTTTCCTACCAATGGTTAAGTAACATTGTAAAAAAAGGCAAGCTATGGCATTTCTCCATTTACTGTTTATGTCTAGCTTTATTTATCTTTATTTGGTTTAGATAATGTGACCTTTCACTTTTAAATTTGCTTCCCTTGGGAGGCTTTTTATTTTTAATGTTATTGACAATGATACGGATAAATGACATAATATCCGTACGAATGAACAAAGGGATGTAATTATGAATTTTATGACAAAAGAGGACTTTATAAATAAAAGCAATATAGAAATCATTCAGCAACTAATGGAAAAAAATAATGGTTATATTACAGCCAAAGAGCTTGCCAATTTTGATATTAGTAGAAATTATCTATCCATTATGACTCATAAAAATATGATAGAGAAAGTCGCCAAAGGAATATATATAGATTCTAAAAAAATTGAGGACGTATATTATGTTTTTAGTATTAGTACACCAAAAATAATATATTCTCATATGACTGCCCTTTATTTTCATAATCTATCAATTAAAGCACCGGACAATTTCTTCGACATAACGGTTACAAAAAAATATCATAATTCTAAACTAAAAAAACATAATGTTTTTTACGTTGATGATAAGCATTATGATATTGGAGTAATAGAAGTAGAAACACCACAAGGAAATAAAGTCAAGGCTTATGATATGGAAAGATGTCTCTGCGATATAATTCGTTCCAAAAAAAGAATGGATATAGAACACGTAAAATATGCCATTAGAGAATATCTTAAAAGAAAGGACAAAGATCTGGTTAAACTTTCAAAATATGCTAAAAAGTGGGGCATCCAAGAAGAAGTTATGGATTTCGTGAGTATGATGTACTGAATAGTATGCAAAAAAATTAAAAAACATTATTTGAAAATTACATAATAATTTCATTTTATAATAATTAAACTATCCTCATCCTTTTTATCTTTTCGATAAATAATATAGATAAGTAAAGATGAACTAATTAACATTAAGATAAAGGTAATAATAAGAATAATAATTATTATCTTTTTTATTTGGCTATTAATAGATACTGAAAAATCATAATATTTTAAAATTCCATTTAAGGCAAAGCTAACACAAGTAAGTAAAAAAGAAATTAAAAAAAGAATAGCCATACTAAAAGTAAGAGTTTCATTTATTTTCTTATTATCTTTAATTTTATATAAACTTTTTACTTCTTTATTCATTTTAAATCACCTTTTATTTTGTATAAATTATAACACATAATAGCATTTATTATAACTAAAAATAGCAATTTTTACATATTATATGTCCTGAATGGGAAAATTATAATGGGTGGATAAGATGGTAGACTTTTCAAGACTAAAAGAAATTAGAGAAGATAATGATATAAGCCAAAAAGAAATGGCCGCTATTTTGGGCATTAATCGTTCTCGTTATTCATTATGGGAATTAGGCATTAATATTATTCCTTTAAATTATTTAGTTTTATTTGCTGATTATTTTAATGTTAGTTTAGAATATACTTTAAATTTAAATAATAATAGAAGTAATAAAAATTTAATAAAAGGCTTAAATTTAAATATTTTAGGAAACAATATAAAAACTTTAAGAATTAAAAATAAATTATCGGAACAAGAATTAGCTAAGAAAATTAAAGTATCGCAAGCTTGCATCAATAAATATGAAAAAGGAAATATTTTAATTTCTTTATCTAATCTTTATACTTTATCTAAACAATTTAACGTTTCTTTAAGTAAATTATGTGGCAAGACAAAATAAAAAAGTGGTTACTCCACTTTAATCTTTTTTGTATATTTTTACTTTTTCATCTAACCAAATAGGTAATTGCTCTTTTAAAGGTAGAAAGCCTTTTCTGGTTTCTTTAATAGGGTTATTACTATTACTGGCTTTATAATTAATATTTTTGATGGATAACTTAAGTTGTAAATTATCTTCATTAACTTCCAAAATTTGACAATATATTGTTTCCCCAATTTTAACATAATCATGGATATCTTTGACAAAATCATCTGATACTTCGGATATATGAATTAAGCCATCATACCAGGGATCTATATTAACAAAAATACCATACTTTTCAATACCAGTGACCTGACCTTTGATTATATCTCCTACTTTATACTCTTCTCCCATGAAAATCATCTCACAATAATTATATCATAAAACGAATGTAAATATCTAAAAATCTAAAAGTGATTGACATTTTAATATTCCAAATCGAAAGATAGTGTTATAATATTAGTGTGATTTGTTATGGAAAAAAAGGAAGAAGTAAAAATTGAAGATAAAATAAAAGACCTGGTCGAAACAATTCGCCCTTACCTTAATATGGATGGTGGCGATATTGAATATGTTAATTATGAAGATAATATTGTTTATGTTAAGTTAACCGGAGCTTGTAGCAACTGTTTAGGACAAGATAGTACTCTTAACGATAGCTTACTTGTAATGTTTCAAGACGAAATTCCTGAGATTAAAGGAATTATAAATGTCCCTATTTAGAAGAATATTCCAAATATTCTTTTTTTAAACTTTAGGATCTTCTTTTAAAAGCCAATCTATTCTTTCTAAATTAGTGTATTTACTAATCTCATAATAAGCCTCTTTTAAAAATAACTCATAATCATTTATTTTACTAATAATTGGAATTAAAGCCTCTTCATCTTCGCCATTATTCATAATTTCTTCATATATATCAAAATAATATGATGGATATAAGAGTCTGGCATAAAGCATATGATAACTATATGGTGTTAATTTTTGAATTTTTAAATAAGTCTTTAAATCTAGCAAACTATCTTCCCCTTTAAAAAATTCAATTTTTAAATAACCCGCAATGTCTCTTACTTCTAAATCAAAAATAAAACTTAACGGATTTAAATAATTTAAATTAAGATTGGGATAAAAGATGCGACGATGGGATAAAGTAATATGATCATTTTCACTTAATCCTAACACACGATTTATTTTATTAACATAACAAATTGCATTTTCAGCAAGACCAATATAATAACTAAAAGAATCTAAAATAATACTTTTATCTTTTCCTAATTCTTTAATTTGATATTCAAAATAATCAACTTTTTTACTCCAAAGTTCTCCCCAGTTATTACGATATAATTTGCTACTAGCATTACTAAGTCGTAATTTATTTAAGTATTCACATAAACTGATAAAATTTATTTCTTCGTCTTTTGGAGCATTTATTTTTAATAAAATATAATATAGTTCTCCTACCTTAGTTAAAATTTTTCCTTCTCTATTCATAACTATATCATGAACTTTTATACCTTTCATTTTAAGTTCAGCAATTAATTCTAAGATATCTTTTAATTCTTCTTCTGTTCGATTAAAAAAAACAAAATAAAATTCACTTCCATAATAAGTAAAAGAAGCATAAATTTTATTTTCTTCTAATTCTAAAATATCAAAATTATAATAATAGTTAATTATGTCTTTCATATAATTTATTATATGAAAAAGACTGAAATTTAATTTCAGCCTTTATTTACGATTTTCTAATTCTCTTTCAAATTTTTGAACCAAAGCATCAAACATATTCTCACAAGCTTGCATAAATGCTTCTTTTTGAGCTTGGAAAACATTATCTGATGGAGTAGCTACTTCCGGAGTTGGAGTTTTAGCAAGTTCTGGAGTAATTGGACTTTCTACTACTGGTGCTTCTTCCTTCTTTTCTTCAAAAGTTGGAATAGGAGCATTTAAATCAATAGTAGGAGCACTCATCCCAGGATTAGATGGCTCTATAGTTGGTTCAACACTTACTGGAGGTTCTACAGCCACTTCTGGTGTACTTGTTACCTCAGGAGCAGCAGGAGTACTTTCCCCAACTGGAGCAACCGGAGTTACTGGTGCTGGAGAAACTTCTGGAGCACTTACAGAAGGCTCAGGAGTAACTGGGGCCACATTAACTGTAGGAGCTACTTCAACCTGAGGCGCTACTGGAGCAGTAATATCAGGAGTTATTCCCGGATTTACTGGAGCCTCTGGAGCACTTGCATCTGTTTCAATTGTATAAGCATTTTTTAAGGCATCAAATGATGGCAAAGGTAATGTTAGTTGCGTATAGTAAATATCATCAGCAGGCATTTCGCTTGCAACTTTAACTAATTCTACTTGGCTACCCGCAATAATATTTTTTAAATATTCTTTAACAATTTGCCATTCATTTTGATCAGTAATCTTAATTAATTTACCATTTTCAAATTTACATACCAGGATAATAGGTAATCCCATTGATCCATTCATTTCGTTATCTAAAACTATATATTCAAAATTATTAGCTTTAAAAGCACATATTAAAGGTTTTTCAACTATTGCGCCTGAAACCAAATTTAATTTAATCTTTCCCATCTCTTTGTCAACCCTTTCACTACTATATCATTATAACAAAACTGTTTTTGTTTTTCAATCTTTTTGTTTATCATGTTAATTAGTTTAACGATATTCGAAATGGTATAAAATTTTGATTTGGATATTCGAAATAAGAAATAAGCTATATG
>CANQXW010000034.1 GCA_947627925.1 uncultured Bacilli bacterium
AAAAATGATAAAAAGAGAAGCATATTTATCTAAAATTCGCGAATTTTATAATATGGATATAATTAAAGTTATCACAGGAATTAGAAGGTGTGGCAAATCTACATTATTATTACAAATAATTGAAGAATTAAAAGAAAACAATATTGATGATAATCATATTATTTATATTAATTTTGAAGATGTAGAATTTGCATTTATAAAAAATTATTTAGATTTAAATACCTATATTAAAGATAAAATTAAAGATAAAGAAAAATATTTTATGCTATTTGATGAAATTCAAATGGTTGATGAATGGGAAAAAACTATTAATTCTTTTAAATCAACTTTGAATGCGTCTATTTTTATCACTGGTTCTAATTCTAAACTTTTATCTTCTGAATTGGCTACACTTTTATCAGGAAGATATATCACTTTTAGAATTGCTCCATTTAGTTTTAAAGAAATTGTTGAATATAAAAAAATCAAAGAAAAAAGTGCTATAGAAGAAGCATTTAACGATTACTTACTATGGGGAGGAATGCCTCAAAGATTTGAATTTACAACATTTGAAGGTATGCAAACTTATTTAAGAGATGTTTTTGATGCAATAGTATTAAAAGATATTGTAAAAAGAAATTCTATAAAAAATATAACACTATTTGAAAGAATTATGGAATATTTAGTAACCAATCCTAGTCAAACATTTTCTCCAACTAATATGATGAATGTATTTAAAATGGAAAAAATCCCTGTTTCATCTAAAACAATTTATGAATGTTTGGATTATGCTGAAGAATCCTTATTAATGTCTAAAATTTCTACTTATGATATTAGAGGAAAAAGAATATTATCAAGAAAAGATAAATATTATTTAACTGATTTAGGTTTAGGGCAAATTTTAAATATAAATAAGAGAACTCAATATGGAGCATATTTAGAAAATATTGTTTATAATGAGCTTATTTTTAGAGGATATAATGTAAGTATTGGTAATAATAATGGTAAAGAAATAGATTTTGTTGCTACTAAACATAATCAAAAAGAATATTATCAAGTTGCATTTGAACTTTCTAATAAAGAAACTGAGGAAAGAGAATTTGGAGCATACAATAATATTCAAGATAATTATCCAAAATATGTAATATCAACTGATAAATTAGATTATTCTCAAAATGGTATAATTCATAAAAATATTATAGATTGGTTATTAGAAAAATAATTTAATTGTTAATTTTGTTAGTTATAACAAAATTACATGCAACCCTATATTTTTATAACTCTAAAGGGATAAAGTAAGTCACTCTTCCTTTTTAAGATATGGCGGTAGTAGTTTACTCGTTAGTATGGCTAGCATTGGTATTCTTCTAAATATATACCAAAATAAAAGTTAAGTCATTAAAAAAGGATAGTGTATCAAATACATTATCCCTTAATCAGTTAATTATTTTTTCTTCCAACATCTAATAGCTTCTTCAATAGTGAAAGCTACCCAAAATATTCCTGACCATAAGATATCACTTACTCTGGGATTCATAAAAATATAATCCACGAAGAACCATAGAGCAGCAAGGCAACACCATAAAGCTGAATTATATTTTTCAAAAAAGTTATTTATTTTCATGTTTACTCCTTCCTTATATAATATGCTTTCATTTTAATTGAAATTTTCTTTTAAAATAATGTCAACAAATAGTTTAAAATTTTTAAAATTATTTGTTGCAAATAAGCCATAATTAAAAAGATGGAGATTCTTGTGAATATATTTCAAAATAAAATTAACGTATGGTTTTAAAATTTTAATTTTTAAATATTGAAAATTTAAATTATATATGCTAATATTTAAGCATAAGAGGAGGATTAATCATGAATGTATTTTTAATTATTTTACTTGTAGTAGTTGTTTTAGTTATTTTATACTTTATTTCCACTTATAATAGTTTAGTAAGTTTAAGAAATAAAGTGGAAGATGAGGCTAGTCAAATTGACGTAGAACTTAAAAGAAGATTTGATTTAGTACCTAATTTAGTAGAAATAGTCAAAGGTTATACTAAACATGAAAAAGAAACTTTAGAGGGTGTAGTTAAGGCTCGCAATACTTATGCTAGCGCTAATACTTTAGGTGATCAATTAAAAGCTGATGGTGAATTAACTAATGCCATCAATAAATTATTTGCTTTAAGTGAAGCTTATCCTGATTTAAAAGCCAATACTAATTTTATGGAATTACAAACTGAACTATCCGAAATTGAACAAAAAATAGTTTATGCTCGGCAATTTTATAACGATTCTGTTTTAAAATTAAATAATAAAATTGATATGTTCCCATCAAGTATTGTAGCTAATATGTTCAAGTTTAGTAAAAAAGATTTCTTTGAAGCTCAAGCATCTGAGAGAGAAAATGTTAAAATTAAATTTTAGGGCATTTTAAAAAATGCTCTTTTTAAAAGGGTGATAAAATTGCAAAAATTAAAATATTTATTAATATCTTTTATTTTATTTATTGTAAATAGTCATTTGGTTTTAGCTAATGATATTAAATCAATTAATATGGATATTTATCTAGATAATAATGGGGATGCTCATATTACGGAAACATGGGTGGCTAATTTAACTAGTGGCACAGAAGGATATAAGCCTTATTATAATTTAGGTAATTCGACAATTAAAGATTTCAAAGTATCGTTTAAAGGTAAAGATTTTACTTTCAATGATTATTGGAATCCTAATGCTTCTTTTGAGGAGAAAAAGTATCAAGCAGGCTTTAATTATATTAGTGATGGGGTAGAGTTATGCTTTGGAATTAGTGAATATGGATCTAATACTTATATTTTAAAATATACAATTACCAATTTTATTACGAAGGCTAGTGATGCGGATATTTTATATTGGACTTTAATTCCGCATGAATTATCAGATAAACCGGAACATTTTTATATCAAAGTTTATAGTGATTTTGCTTATGAAGATAGTCTTGATGTTTGGGGTTTTGGCTATGGTAGTCAATCTAATGAAGGTTATGCCTATGTTTATGATGGCTATATTGAAATGAGTAAAGAAGCTGAGTTAGATAGTGATGAAAAAGTGGTGTTATTAGTTAAATTTCCTAAAGATACCTTTAATTCAATAAATTTTTCCGAAAATAATTTTGACGATTTTTATGATATGGCCATGGAAAATGCTACAAATTATCATGAACAAGGTTTAATTTGGGGCGTTGTTTTATACATAATTGGTAGTATTTCCTTTATTGTTATGATGGTCTTTATAGCTAATTACTTTAGCCAAAATCGCTATGGAACTAAAAGATTAAAATTTGGAAAAGGGGCTAAAAATTTAAAGGATGCTCCTTACTTTCGGGATATTCCTTGCGAAAAAGATATTTTTAAAGCTTACTGGATTGCTTGTGAATATAATTTAGTGAAAAATAATACTGATTTTTTGGGTGCTATTTTATTAAAGTGGTTAAGAGATGGCAATGTCGAAAATGATAAATTAGATGAAAAAAATAAAGCTTTAAAGCTTGTTAAAAGTGATAATTTAACCCCACTAGAAAGTGAATTATTTACCATGATGATGGAAGCTAGTGCCGATGGCATTTTGGAAAAAGATGAATTTACCAAATGGTGTCGCAAGAATTATAAAAATATTTTAGATTGGTTTAATAAAGTCATTGATAGTGTGACCGATAATTATGTAATCGAGGGTCTAATTATGAAGGAAGAAAAAACCTTGGGTGTTGTTTATTATGTTAGCGATAAAATGAAGGAAGAAGCCTTAAAAATGGCGGGTTTAAAAAAATTCTTAAATGAATTTTCGCTCATTGAAGATCGTAGAGCAATTGAAGTTAAATTATGGGAAGAATATTTAATGTATGCCCAAATATTTGGTATTGCCAAAAAAGTCGCCAAAGAATTTAAACGGTTATATCCTGATGTTTTAACAGATGAATATTATGATGATATTATCTTTATTCATATGATTTCTTATGAAGGAGTATCAGCCGCTAGTGTCGCCAAAACTAGGGCGGAAAGTTATTCGGCCGGAGGTGGCGGATTCTCATCATCTGGTGGCGGCGGTGGCTCCTTTGGTGGCGGCTCCGGTGGAGGAGGTTTCCGTTAAAGTTTCTTTTTAGGAAACTTTTTCTTTTGGTAAAATCTTGTCAACCAGTCAAGATGATTTGTTAATTTTTGGTAAATTTTTATTAATATTTTTACGAAATTTGACATATAATGCAATATGTGGTATAATTATTTTGTTCATTCAGGGGGAATGAGATGAATAATTTTGAAGACAATGCTTATGTCCTCCCCAAGTTGTGGGGTTGGATAAAGTATATAATTTATAAATATAATTTAAAATATTTGGTTTTACCACTAATTTATTTAGGATTGGCGATGGCCATTGTGCCAAAACCAATCATAATCACTAATGTTAATGATTATGTATCTTTAGATACCTTTAAAACAATTGCCTTAACCAATAGTGATAAGGTCGATATCATCTTAGATAAATATCATTTATCTATGAACGAATTTAAAGTTTTGGTAGGTGTTGTTTTAAGTGAGTCTGATGATACCTATGAAGATGCTTATGCCGTTATTAATACGATTTATAATAGAACACATAGTAAAAACTGGGTGAGAATAATAAATAGCAAGTTTGGTAAAGATAAAGGAATGAACATGTATTACCAAGCAATTGCTCCTAATCAGTTTACAGTTTATCAAAGTGGTTCTTATAAAAGGCATATGAATGATACGGAAAGCGTTGGTTATCAAGCAATAATTGATTTTCTATATACCGAAAAAATAATGCATAATTACTTATCTTTTAGGGCCGATTATATTAAAGTTGCCGGTAGTGAATCATTTAGTCCTAAGGGTAATAATTACTTTAGTGTTATTAAAGAAGAAAACAGAATCTAATTTGTTTTCTTTTTTTCTTGCTAAATAGATAAATTTAAGATAAAATAGTATTGCTTTGAGGGGATAATATGAAGAAGTGGAAATACTATAAAAAAATATTTGCTTATTTTAAAGAAAAGAAATTTTTAATATTTATCTATTTATTAACATCTTTTGGTATAACGGGTATTAATATGTTAGATCCGTTAATTTCGGCGAAAAGTTTAGAAGCTATTACGAAAATTAATTTTCGTAATATGTTAATATTTGCTCTTTTATTAGTTTTATGCCGGCTTGCTACTAATCTTATTTCTTACCTTAATAAAGTATGTAGTAGTAAAATTCAAGATGGGGTAGAATTAAAAATTAAAGAAGATATATCAAGAGAGTTATTTAATTTAGAAATAAGTAATTTTGATCAAAAAGGAACGGGCTTTTTTGCCGAAAGAGTCAATAATGAAGCCTCTTCTTTAGCCAGCATTTTCACTTATTTAAGATATAATTTGGTTGGTTTTTTATCTTCATTTGGCATTTTAATTTACATTTTTTATCTTAATATTTATTTAGGATTATATTTTTTAATTTTTTCTTTTATTTTCTTTTATCTTCATATAAGAAGAACTAAAAGATGGGAAGTGGAAAGAAAAACTTCTAATGAAATGTATGAAAAATATTCTAGTGATTTTAATGAACTCATAAGGGGTATTAAAGATATTAAAGTCTTAAATTTAAAAGATACTTTAATTAAGAAAACCTTAAAAGATCAAAGAGCTATTAAGAAATATAATTATGAATCTCGCATGCGAGATGAAAAGAATTGGTTTTTAGAAGATATCTTACGGAGTTTATATGAATTATTTTTCATTATTTTATGTATTATTTTAATTAAAAATGATCTTTTAAATGGGGCCAATATGCTTGTGTTATATATGTATCGGGGCAGGGCATCAGACTTTGTTAATGAAATCGCGGGCATTTATCGTAACTATAAAGAGGTAAATATTTCGATGGAAAGAATTTATGAAGTAATCGGTGGTGATAAATATCCTAAAGAAAAATATGGTAATGTTAAGATTACTGATGTTTTAGGCGAAATAGAGTTTAAAGATGTTTTCTTTGGTTATGATAAAAATCAAGTTTTAAAAGGAATTAATTTTAAAATAAAAGCTGGGGAAACTATTGGGATAGTTGGTAAAAGTGGGGCTGGTAAAACAACGATTTTTAACTTAATCAATAAATTGTATACTCCTCAAAAAGGAACTATTCTTTTAGATAATACTAGTCTTAATGATTTAACGGAAGATACAATTCGCGAAAATATTTCGACGATTACCCAAGATCCTTATATCTTTAATATGTCGATAAAAGAGAACTTAAAGATTGTTAATCCCAAAATTACGGATGAAGAAATAATCTCTAAATGTAAGCTATGTAAGTTAAATGAATATATCGATTCTTTAGAAGATAAATATGATACTTTAGTGGGCGAAAATGGCGTTATTTTATCTGGTGGTTTAAAACAAAGACTAGCCATTGCTAGAGCTTTAGTTAAAAATAGTAAAATTATTATGCTTGATGAAGCTACAAGTAGTTTAGATAATGAAACGCAAGATTATATTCATGATTCTATTAAAAAAATTCGCAAAGATTATACCATTTTAATTATTGCTCATCGTTTATCAACCGTTATTGATTGTGATAAAATTATCGTTATTGATGATGGTAAAGTAGTGGGTATTGATACTCATGAGAATTTAATGAAAACAAATAAAATATATCAAAAACTATATCAAAAAGAATTAAAATAAAAAAGTTACCTAACCAGTAACTTCTTTTAATCTAATCTATTGGCATTGCTAAAATTTAATTTGGCTATTTCTTTTAATTTGGCATGTCCATATTTAGCAATAACTTCTTTAGCTACTTCATCGACATTAGGTCCTGCTCCTTTAGGAAGGGGAATATGAACGCTATCAGATAGTTCATCCATTTTCTTTAAGAAAGTATACCTACTTATAATGGAAGCACAAGCGACACTTAAAACTTGATCTTCGGCTTTTGTTAAAAAGGTTATATGTTTAACCACGGAATCGATATCTTTTAAATATTCATAATATTTATCTTCCTTGCAAAATTCATCAACCACAATTTTAGCATAACTATAATTTTTTGATTTTATTTCATATAAAGCTTTATTATGTAAAACGGCTTTTAATTTATTCATATTATTATTTTTACTATATTTTTGATTATAAGTAGGATTATCTAAAATGATGGTAGCATAAGGAATTTTTTTCATAATTTCAGGAGCAATCTTTAAGATTTTAGCATCATCAATTTTTTTGGAATCCCGAACGCCTAAACTTTCTAAAAAAGGAAAATCTTTGGGGGCAGTAAAGGTCGCCGTAACAATGATAGGGCCAAAGAAATCGCCAGTTCCGACTTCATCAGAACCAATCGTGGCTACATCAAATTTATTTGTTTCTTTTGCCTTTTCTTTAGATTCGGTTCCATCTATATTAATAATTCGATTATTTAATCTTCTTTCTAAATCTAGCCAAACATTGGCATCAATGTCCGCTGATACGCCTTGAAACATTAATTTACCACTTTCATATAAAGTAATGGTAGTATCTGCATCCTCTGCTTGAAAAACTGCATAAGGAGGAGTTTTTTCTTTCCTTAAATCTTTGTAATAATCAATAACTTTATTTTTCAAATTATCCGATATTTTGAATACAATAGTCATTTTACACCTCAAATTAATTTTATCATAACTCTCTTTATTTTTCATTATAAATATAATATAATCTTAATATAGGAGATGATTTAAGTGAATACTGTAGTTGATGTTTTAATAATTGTATTTTTAGCTCTAGGAGCTTATGCTGGTTGGCGTAAAGGGCTAATCAAAAGTTTAGTTAGTGTCGTTGGTCTAGTGGCTATTATCATTATTAGTTATGCTTTGAAAACTAATTTGGCTAACTTTTTAATCGATAAGTTCCCGTTCTTTAATATTCCCGGCTTAGAAGGATTAACGAGTATTAATGTTTTAGTCTATAATGTAATTTCTTTTGTAGTTATTTTTGTTTTATTGTATTGCATTTTAAATATTGTTTTAGCCATAACTGGTTTTGTCGATACCCTTCTTAAGTTTACCGTTATTTGGATTATACCTTCTAAAATTGGGGGCGCTATTGTTAATTTCGTGGAAGCTTGGTTATTTGTTTATTTAGTGCTATTTGTTTTAGGCTCATTTGGAATTAGTTCTGGTTTTGTTGTTGATAGTAAAGTAGCTAATTTCGTTTTAGACCATACTCCAGTTGTAGGTACTATGCTTAATGATGCCAGAACCACAATTAAAGAAGTGGCAAAAGAATTTGCTACCTATTCTAAAGATGATGAGAAAACTACTGAAGATTTAAATCTAAGAATTTTACAAATTGAAATTATTAATGGTTTAATTACCAAAGAAAAAGCCCAAGAATTAATTGATACAGGTAAAGTAGACTTAGATAATGTTTATTTTGGCGAAGGAGAAAGTTTATGGTCAAATATTTAGAAAAAGAAGAAGATTTTGATACTTTAACCGAAAAAGGAGAAGTCTTAGTGGATTTCTTTGCTGAGTGGTGTGGCCCTTGTAAAATGCTGGCCAATATTTTAGAAGAAATAGACTATATGGAAGTATTAAAAGTAGATACCGATAAATTTCCCCACCTTGCTCAAAAATTTGGCGTTATGAGTATTCCAACTTTATGTTTTTATAAAGATGGCTTATTGATGCAAAAAGAAATCGGTTATCGAACCCCCGAAGAAATTAAAGAGGTTTATAAAAAGATAATGGAAGAAGCTTAGGCTTCTTTTTTAGTGATTACTTCTTTGGCACTATTTAAATAAGTTCTGGTAAGAAGACCAGCGCCTAGTTTGGTACCACCAAAATATCTGACAACGACAATTAAGACGTTATCTAAGTTTAGTTGCAAGATTAAATTATAAATAGGAAGTCCGGCCGTATTACTTGGTTCTTTATCGTCAGTTTTTTTAGCTAAAGGACCAATTTTATAAGCATAAGGCATATGTCTAGCTTTTTTATGTTCACTTTTTAAATTAGCAAGTATTTCATCTACTTCTTCTTTTTTGGTAACTTCAAAGTAGTAACTTATAAATTTGGATTTTTTCACTTCTAAAGTTTGCGTATTAATTAATTTCATTTTCATCACTAATTTTATTCTATCATATAAAAGGGGAGATGTGTTATACTATCAAGCAATTTGTGTTAGGAAATATAGTTTTAGAAGAAAAATTTCTAGGAAAATTTATCAATCTGTAGTATAATAAGCCCCAAGTAACTGAGGAGTTACGCTATTTTTAAAAGGGAAGTGAAAGAGTGACTAAAACGAAAGGAAAAGTAATTGAGGTATATATTCCAGAACAATATAAAAATGGTAAGTTATTAGATGTGATGGATAGAACTAATATTGGTTTTAAAGTAGAAACTAAAGATGGTTTAAAAGATATCGTTCTAGAAGCCAATGCCGAAAATGCCCAAATAATGAAAAATGATTTAGTTTTAATTATAGAGCAAGATATATCAGGAAAACATTTTGTGGATATCGAAATTTATGATGGTGAAGATTATGAATAATAGTGAATTTCAAACAGTTGGTTTATATAATCATAATATAAATAGTTATGAAAAGATAAAAACAGCATTTGCAAGTGGCAAAGATGTTGTCGGAATTGTCCATGCTACTGGCACAGGTAAATCTTATAATGCTCTTCAACTTGCCTATGATAATAAAGATAAAAAGATTGTTTATGTGGTGCCTTCCAATGGAATCATTGAACATTTAAAAAATATAATTGAAAATAATCCCAATTTAGATTTAGAAAGAGATTTTCCTAATTTAGAATTTAGAACATATCAAAGTTTTATATCTTTATCAAAAGATGAAATTAAGGATATAAATTGTGATTTATTAATTCTTGATGAATTTCATCATCTAGGAGCCCCTATATGGGGAGCAAGAATTGATACGATGATTGAAACCCACCCCGGAATGAAAATACTGGGAATGACAGCTTATACCATAAGAGATAGAGGAACATCTTATGAAAGAGATATGGCTAATCCAGATACTGATGAGTTATTTTCCGGTAAGATCGAAAGTAGATACGATTTATGTGATGCGATGATAGATGGAGTCCTTCCTAAACCTATATATAAAAGCGCTTATACTAATTTAATTGGTTTGGAAAGTAAATTAGAAGAAAGAGTCCAAAGATTAGATGCTTCAACTAAAGAATATCAAGAATATATGGCTATTTTATCTAATGTTAAA
>CANQXW010000035.1 GCA_947627925.1 uncultured Bacilli bacterium
ACCGGTTCGTTATAGTTGCTCACAATATCATTTAAAAAAAATCTTAAATTCATTTTCACCATCTTGTTCAATATAGTCAATATATTCTAGCCAAAATAATCTTTTATGATTACTATCCAATTTTTTATAAATATCTAGGGCTGTTTTATTATCTAGTAAGGATTTATATTTTTCCACATTAATAGGTTTAATTTCATCTTTTTTTGTATTTAATTTTTCTATTTCTTCAATTATAGATGAATATTCCATATCGTATTTTTCTCTATCAATTCGGCCATCTATATACAACTCATTTAAACGATCTTTTCTGTTTTTCAGTTTATCAATTTTTTTATCATTATTTTCTATTAAATTATTTTTTTCAGTTTTGGTGCTATCAATTTTCATAACGTATTTATTTAGTTCACTAAAGAAATTTTTCATTAACCAATTTTCTAATTTATTTTGATTAACACCTTTTCTATTGTTACATAATCGGAGATGTTCATACCTTCCACATCTATAACTATATCCGACAACTTTTTCACCAGAAGCTAGGCTATATTTATGAGTGTTACCTGTCATCATTCTATGGCAATCATAACATCTTACCAAGCCTCTAAATAGATAATCATATGCTTTTATATTATTTTTACTATTTCTTTTAATCATTTTTTGCATTTCCTCATATTCTTCCTTTGTTATATATGGTTCGCAATAATCTTCAATTCCTCTATAGAATCCATAATATAGTGGATTTTTAATTGCTCTTTGTATTGTTTCATATTCAAAATTTCTATAAGTATATTTATTATTTAAATAGATAGCAGTCTGTCTGATTGAACGTGTTTCTTTGAATTTATTAAACATATCTTCGACAACCTGTTTTTCATTAGGGTCTTTTACTACTTTTTTATTTTTCTTTTCTCCAGCCACTTTATAACCAATGGGGAAAGAATGACTACCATAAATTGGACGTTTACATCTTACCATATTTTCAAAATTAAATTTAATTCTTTCACTTGTTTTATCAGATTCATTTTGAGCATCGGCAAGTTTAAGATTCAAAATATATCTTCCCATTGCAGTAGTAGTATTATAATCCTCATCGCTGCATTCCCAACTAATATTATGTTCTTCTAGTACTTCTTGAATTTTATAATAATCAGCAACATTTCTAAACCATCTATCCAATCTCCATACAATTATTCTGTCAAATTTATCTTCTTTAGCATCTTCAACAAGTTTTAATAATTCTTTACGATTTTTTAATTTAGTACGAGCTGTTTTACCCTCATCAATATATGTTTCAATTATTTTATAACCTTTTTGTTTACAATATTCTTTTAGTCTATTTAATTGAGATTCTAATGAATATCCATACTTGGCTTGTTCTTCTGTAGATACACGAATATATAGAACAACTCTTATTATAGAATCTTTAATTTTTTTTGCTATTTCTTTCATTATACCCTCCATTTTTTTTACAATGTGTGATATAATGATAAAGGAAAATCCTTTTTACATTATATCTTTGATATTTTGTTTTTTAGTTTGGTTGACTAAATTAAAAGTGATTTTTCATAATGACTTACTATTACCGTAGTAAGTCTTTTTTAATCCTCATTTTTTGTATCTAAAATTAATTTAATATCTTCTTTCGTGTATATTTTATAAATAATAGGAATATTTTTACCAAATATACTTTTAGCACATTTCATACATAACCATCCATCAATTAATTGATATCTGCTTTTTAAAGTCATCAATCCTAAATTTTTATTACAAATAAAGCAGCGAGCTTTAATACTAAAATAATGTGTTCTTTCTTTTTTAGGTATTGCATGTCTTTTATTGTAAATATTTTTAGCTGATTTTATTTTTGATTTAATATATTGAAATGCAGAACACGAACTGTCAGACTTATTATTCGCATTATTAAAATAGTAATTTGAAGAATTATTTTTATTTCTTTTTGAATTATTAAATGCACTTACAGTTGTTTGATTATATATATGATTATAGATTGATTTTTTTGGTGATTTTATCAATCCTATGCCTTTAACTTTGTAGGTAGGCGATATACTTTTTACAGTTCTTTTTAGATGGCCTGTAGTTCTTGCCTTAATAGAACTTTTTATGTTTGGTTTTCTAATTCCATATTTCATTGAACCATATTCTTTAGAAGATTTAATATTAATTTTTTCTGATCAATATTGAGGGTTTTAACAGTTTTTAATATTTCTAATGTTAAGTCATCACTATCCGAAGCTTCTTGTCTTTCAATATCAGATATTCTTTCAATTGTAACATCAAATCCCATTAACCAAGCTTCATTAACATTTAAAGCTTTAGCTATTAAATATATTCTATCTTGTTTAGGTTTATATCTGTCTGATAAATAGTTGCTTATCAAGGGTAATTGTATTCCAGTTTTTTTTGATAGTTCTGATGGCTTCATGTCTTTCAATTTTAGAGCTTTTTTTAATCTTGTACCAAAAGTTTCGCTTATCATAAAATAACCTCCCATTTAGAATTATACCACAAAACAATTTAAAAATTAAGTTTTTTTACAACAAAATTAAGAAAAACTAAAATAAGTATTGACAACTCAAAAATATTAATATAAACTTATATTAAGTTAGGAAAATCCTAACCAAAAGATAGGAGGCGAAAAAATGGACTTTAGCTATGATTCTATAGAGTATGATTATTCAAAATTAAAAGGTAGAATAACTGAAAAATTTGGAACACAAAGCGAATTTTTAAAAGCTATTACTATGTCTGAACCTACTCTTATAAAAAAATTAAATGGTAAAAGTAAGTTTTGTCAGTCAGAGATGGAAATGTTTTGCGAAGTATTAAATATCAGTACCGATGAAATACCTATTTATTTTTTTACAAGAAAAGTTAGGAAAAACCTAATATAAGAAATTAGTCAACCAAACTAAGATACAAAATATCAAGTCATAATGTAGAAAGGGTTTTTATGATTAACGAAGAAGATGTTTTAAAAAAGCTCATTGAATTATACGAACACCAAGAAGGAATAAAAATTGAATATCATCTTGAAGTTAAGAAGAAAACTAAGGTGATATCCAAATAACTTAATAAATATTACAAGAAACGGAGGATGAAAATGAAAGAATACAGGAAGCCGGTGAGTTGATTTGGCTGAAAGAAGAATGTTTACAAAAAAAATAACAGATAGTGATGCCTTTATTGAGTTGCCATCATCAGCTCAAGCATTATACTTTCATTTGAATCAGGGGGCTGACGATGACGGATTTAACAATCAAATACAAATAGCTATGTTTAGATCACATGCAACGATAGATGATTTGAAATTGTTAATGTGCAAAAATTTTATAATACGTTTTGAAAGTGGTGTTATCGTAATCAAACATTGGAGAATGCATAATACTTTAAGAAAAGATAGATATACACCTACCAACTTTCAAGAAGAATTTAAATTACTAGGAATAAAGGACAATGGGTCTTATACATTTACCGATAAAGTACCATCAATAAATGATAATGGTTGCCAATTGGTTGCCAAACGGTTACCACAGGATAGTATAGGTAAGGTAAGTATAGATAAGAGTAGTATAGATAATAAAGAAAATAATATAAAAGAAAATTCTTCAACATCTTCTGAACCATCAAAGGCTGAAATAACGAGAAATCTTGAAACGGAATTTGAGGAAATTTGGAAATTATATCCAAATAAAAAAGGGAAAGACCAAGCCAAGACCAAGTATTTCCAAGCGAGAAAAAAAGGGACCACGTACGAAGAAGTTGTTCAAGGTTTAAATAATTATATAAATTATATTAAGCATAACAACATCGACATTCAATATGTCAAACATGGTTCCACATGGTTCAATCAGAAGTGTTGGAAAGATGAATATCCTATTAGTCAAAATTCAAAATCAAAAAATGCAGGCAACCAAATGGATATTTTAAAAGGTGTTTTCGATGGAACAATCAAAGTTAATTAGTATCATTATTGCAAAATTAAAAGTGGCATATCCTAGTTATTTTGAAAAATATAATGATGAGGAATTTCTCGGATTAGTGTCATTATACCAAGAAACCTTTATTGATTGTAATCCAAATGCTTTATTATTAACTATCAAAAAAATTATAAAAACAAGTAAGTTTATGCCTAGTATAGCAGAGATACTGGATGTTTATAGAAGAGAAGCAAAAGATTATTATTTTAACATTTTAGATAAAGCTGATATAGATGATGATAAAAAAAGCTATTTAAAAAGTATGGCTGATTGGTATTCATATCAAGAAGAATATCCATCAGAAATATTAAAACAGTTGAACGAAGTTGAAAAAAAAGTATTAATGTCAAGTAAAAATAAAAACAAATTATTAGGAGGTAAAGAGTGAAACGATTATTAAATTTATTAAGTCTAAGCCATCATGAATTAAGAAAAAAATTAAATACAGCAGAATTAAAATTATATACATTAGAGCAAACAGTTAAAGAAGATTCATATGGCGAATTTATGAATCAATTAAAAGACTTAGAAAATGAATTTATAGATAAAATTATGAAAAAATTAGATGAATCAAATACAGTTAAATTATTAAGAGTAGAAAATGAAAGACTCAGACAAGATAAAAAGAATTTAAAAAATCAATTGATTACATCAAAAGCTAAAAAGAAAAATGGTAAGGTGAATAAAAATGGCTAGAAATTATAACTTTAATTGGGCCACCAAACCATTAACTTTAAATTTTAATTTAAAACAATGGAGACAAGATATTGGGGATTTTATAAGAAGAAAAAAATTTTGGGATGGAACAACTAGAATAACAAGATCGAAAGTAATTCAAAGTGATGTTAATTCAATATCAAAAGGGATTAAACAATTCAAAATATATAATGCCTACGGTGGAGAAGTAATAATCCAATATCAAAATTACAATGAAATATTATATACAAATGAATCGGAATTAGTCAATGAATATTTAAAATTTAGAGGTAAAAACGAATGAATAAAGAATATAAACAATTAAGTTTAGATTTCATTGAAAAGAAAAATTCTAAATTTAAAGATAAATGTGAAAAATGCAATCAATTTTCTTATTGTAAAGGATACAATGGTCAAGTCTTATGTGAAAAATGTATAAATGAAATTAAAGAATAAGGAGGAAATTATGTTTATACGAAGAAAAAAATATGATGAATTAAAAAAGAACAGGGATTTTTGGAAATTACAATTTGATTTAGTAAAAGAAGATAAAGAACATTATAAAGATTTGTCAGAAGCTTTGGAAGCTGAACGAGACAAATATAAAAAACAAAGTGAAGAAAACTATGAAAAATATAGAAAGTGTTTAGGTTCTAACGGAGGATATGCTTCAAGTGTAAAACGTTTGAAAAATAAATTATCCATAAAGGATAAGCAATTAAAAGAAATGAAACAAAATTTATTATTTGGAAATGATGATCCTAATAAATCTATTAAAACGATAAAAGAAATTACTAATAAACAAGTTGCGAAAAAGAAAAAAATTAAATAACCATTCAATCCTAAGATGGGAGGAATGTTATTTATGGGAAGAAGAATTAAGTATTTTGGTGGAAAAGAACAAACTTTACCTATCAAAGATAAAAAACTTTTGAAAAGAGTATTTGATTATCTTATTCACGAAAAGGAACATGCCAAAAGTGATATAAAGAAATATCAAAAATATAGAAATTATATTTTGTTTCTTATAGGAGTTAATACAGCTTTTAGAGCAGAAGATTTACTTCAACTAAGAGTTAAAGATGTAGAAAAAGGTTACTTTTCAATAAAAGAAAACAAGACTGGTAAAATGCAAAATTTCAGAATGAATAAACAATTACATTCAGAGATTATGGAATATATAAATACTTTTGAATTAACAAAAAATGATTATTTATTTATGGGCCAAAAGAAAAAGGATACTCATAATGGTAAGACTGTAGATGTTATTTATCCAATTACTAGACAAAACTGTCAAAATACAATTTTTCCAAATGTAATTAAAGCATGTGGGATAGATTTTAAGTTTGGACTTCATAGTCTTAGGAAAACTTTTGGCTATATGTATATAGCAAATGGTGGAAATGTTATTACTTTGATGAAAATGTATAACCATGATTCTCCCGATGTAACATTACTTTATGTTATGTGGGATTCATCAGACGTAGAGAAAGAACGTGAAAACATTTTTATAGGAGGAGTAAAGTGAAAATTATTTATATTAAAGGTTTGCTTTTAATTACGGCTATAGTTATTTGTTTAATAGAAATATTTCTAATTGGCAAAGAACCAGCTGCAGGGTTATTAGTAATACCGGAATTTATGATTGTAGCAGTATATTACTGTATTAAAGATAAATAGGAGATATGAATGGAGAGGGATGTAGAAGATTTAATTCTAAATAATACTAATTTAATTTATGTAATTTTAAAAAAATTAGGATTATACAGTAAAACAGGAATAGATAAATTTTATGATATTGGATTGATTGGATTAGTTAATGGAGCGAAAAATTATAAAGAAAATTTTGGATTAAAGCCTTCTACTTATTTAGGAAAGTGTATTACTAATGCAATCTTAATGGAATTAAGAAAAGAGAAAAAATTTAATTTTGATAATTTTATTTCTCTTTCAACACCAATACACGAAAATCTTCTTTTAGAAGATATGATAAGTTCTGATTTTGACATTGAAGCAGAACTTGAAAAAAATGAAAATATAAAAAAATTATACGAAGCTTTAACACTTTTAAAAGAAAACGAAAAAACAGTATTAATATATTCTTTTGGATTATATGGCAATGAACCATTAAAACAAAAAGAATTAGCAGAGATGTTAGGACTAAGACAAGCTTCAATAAGTAGAATAAAATTAAAAGCTATAAAAAAATTAGGAGGAATTTTGAATGAAAACAAAATTAAAAATTGATGAAAAATATTTAGATTATTTAGATTTTAAAAACGAAAGTATTAGCATAATAAATGGTTCTGAATTTAAATATAAATTTAAATTTCCAAATGGTTATGTTGCATCTGTAATTAAAAACTCTACGAGTAAAGGTCATGAAAATGATTTGTTTGAGGTAGCTATTTATGAAAACGGAGAATTAATTAAAGATTCAGTAAAAGGTTATGTAAACAATGACGATGTTATGTCTTTCTTGGATTATGTATTAAGAATGGAAACATGGGAAATACAAAAAAACATTGAAGAATTTGTTTCACTTTTAAGAAGTACAGAAAGAGAAGGTATAGATAATTTAATTTATTGGTTAAATAATGCTACTGATTTCTTTACAAGCCCAGCAAGTACTAAGTATCATTTAGCAGAAAAAGGTGGTTTATTAAAACATAGTTTAAATGTATATAACCAACTAATAAAAGAATTGGCCGTTGATACACCAGCTCAAGAAGAAATTTCAGAAGAATTAATATCTAGTGCAGTTGTTGTTTCTTTATTACATGATATATGTAAGGCTAATTTCTATTCTGTAAAAAATAGAAATGTTAAAAATGAATTAGGTAAATGGGAGACTGAGCCATATTATGTAGTTGATGATCAATTTCCTATCGGTCATGGAGAAAAATCAATTATTCTTATACAAAAATTCATTAAATTGTCTGATGATGAAATAATGGCCATTAGGTGGCATATGGGAGGATTTGAATCTAAAGATAATTACCAATATGTTAGCAATGCTTTTAGTAAATGTAGTTTAGCTTTGTTATTACATATTGCAGATATGAAAGCAACATATATTGATGAGAATAAATAATATAATTTCATAACAAAAAGTAGTTTACGGAGGATAATTCAAATGAATTTGTTTAAAAGAAAAAATAAAAACTCATTCGATTATCAAAAGTTTCTTTGTCAAATATCTTTATCTGAAAAAAGAAAACATCTATTAACAGACAAAGAAGTTAATGAATATTTTTTAAATAAAATTGACAGAAATAAATATCATGTCGGATTTACATATTGCATATCTGTTGGCGAATTTATTGATAGCTATAATTGGGAAGTATATGTATATGAAAAATTAAAAGATGAGAATGGTAATTTATCCAAAGAATACTATTCTCCATCTAATGTGGCGATTGTTAATAGTAAATATATGAATGAGTACACATTATATAAAACTTTATATGAATTAAGGAGGAAAGATGAAACAGATTAAATATAAAAAAGGTGATATAGTTACATATTCAAGTGGAGTAGTTAAGTGTATTAATAGGCCTGAAAGATATCAATTTTATTTTGATGATAATTATTACAATGCTAGTTATCACTTAAAAATAGTTAAAATTCAAAGATATGTTAAGTTTTTATGCTTTTATATTTTAAAAACAATTTATAAAAGAAATGATTAGGAGGAATTTATAATGAAGAAAACTTTAATAATAATTGGAATTGTATTATCAGTAATTTTATTTACAGGTGTTAAAATTGCTGCAACAAATAATGGGGTTGTAGTTAGAGAAGAACAAATTAAAGAAAGCGAATCAGCTATTAAAATTCAAGAGAAAAGAAGAATAGATTTATTGGTAAATTTAGTTGATACAGTAAAATCATATAATCAATATGAACAGGAAACATTAACTAAGATAGTAGAAGCAAGGTCTAAAGCTATTGATGGAAAAATCGAAGAAGCTGAAAACTTATTAAATATAGTTGTTGAAAAATATCCAGAATTAAAATCTAATGAAAATTATAAACAAGTTATGACAGAAATGTCCGTAACTGAAAATTTAATAGCCGAATATCGAAATAACTATAATGAACAAGTAAAAAGTTATAACAAGTATGTTAAAAAATTCCCTAACAATATAATTTTAAGTATCTTGGGTTACGATAAAATAGATTATACATATTTAGATTACGACGTATCAGATGATGCACCAACAAATTTGTGGGATTAAGATATGGAAATAACGAAAAGAGAAATATTAGTATCAATAATTATATTCTTTATTTTAGGTTCTTTAGGAATGATTATAAATGATCTAATTATAGAAAATTACATAACAAAGGTAGAGCAGTATAATAAAGCTTTAAAAATTGATAATGATTCTGATACTTTCAAATATGCTATTGACACAGAAGTAGGGGATATACTAGCATATGGAACATTTAATGTTGAGAATGGAATATCTCTTGATGAGTTAAAAGGTACTTATGCTTATATTAGAAAAAATAAAGAGAAATATACAAGGCATAGGAGAGAAGAATGTGAAACAGATAGCAATGGTGATGAACATTGTCATACTGAATATTATTATTCTTGGGATGTTATAGGAAGTCAAGATTATAGTGCTGATAAGATAAAATTTTTAGATGTTGAATTTGATTACAACAAATTTACTAATTATCCACAGTATTCATTAGATTTACTAAATAATGTTATTGATAGTAAAAAAGATAATGTAAGTTATAACAACTATCTTTATGAGAAAAAAAGATTATTTGGAGCTAATGAGGGTGATATAAGGTACGAATATTATTATAGTCCTCTCAATTTTACAGGAACTATATTTGCAAAAGCAAAAAATAAAACTATATTAGGTAATATTCAAATAGAACATTCAAATTTACAAAATACTTTAGAAAATAAAAAAGATTCAAGTGTAACAATTAATATTGTTTTTTGGATATGTTGGTTAATCCTCACTGGATTTGCTATTTATGGATATATGTACTTAGATAATGATTATTTAGAAGATTAAATTTTTGGAGGTTATATGAAAAAATTAAATCAAGAATATATTGAATTATTAAAAGAAACAATAAGAAGTAAAGATAAGATTATAGATGAGCTTCTTAGAAATAATAGAGATATGATACAAGAAACGAGAAATCTTATATATGAATTTAGAAAATATGTCGAATTAAAAGAAAAAAAAGAAAAAAAAGAAGAGGTGAAAGAACATGAGTAATGATAGTGCAAGAGGTTATATTATTTTAACTTTAAAAAATTTAGGATATAAAATAGATGAGATAGATAAAATACTAAATGAATTACATTTACAATTCGATACAATAACAGAATATGAAGCCGAACAATATTATTATAGTGGTGAATGGAA
>CANQXW010000036.1 GCA_947627925.1 uncultured Bacilli bacterium
TTTAACATTAGATAAAATAGCCATATATTCTTGATATTCTTTAGTTGAAGCATCTAATCTTTGGACTCTTTCTTCTAGTTTGTTTTCCAAACCAATTAAATTAGTGTAAGCACTTTTATATATAGGTTTAGGAAGAACGCCATCTATCATCGCATCACATAAATCATATCTACTTTCGATCTTACCGGAAAATAACTCATCAGTATCTGGGTTAGCCATATCTCTTTCATAAGATGTTCCTCTATCTCTTATGGTATAAGCTGTCATTCCCAGTATTTTCATTCCTGGGTGGGTTTCAATCATCGTATCAATTCTTGCTCCCCATATAGGAGCTCCTAGATGATGAAATTCATCAAGAATTAGTAAATCACAAGAAATATTTTTTATTTCCTCATAAGATAAAGATACAAAACTTTGATATGTTCTAAATTCTAAATTAGGAAAATCTCTTTCTAAATCTAAATTGGGATTATCTTCAATTATATTTTTTAGATGTTCAATGATTCCATTTGATGGCACGACATAAACAATTTTTTTATCTTTATTTTCATAGGCAAGTTGAAGAGCATTATAAGATTTACCCGTACCGGTGGCATGGACAATTCCGACGACATCTTTGCCAGCTTCAAATGCCGCTTTTATCTTTTTATAACTATTTACATTATGATCATATAGACCAACTATTTGAAATTCACTATTATTCATAATCTTCACCATCATAAATTTCAATATCCACAAAATGTTTTCCTGATATATCTTGCTCTATAATTAAAACTTCATCATTTTGCATTATTTGGGCATTTTTGGCATTGGCCTCTAAAACGATATCTTTTAGACCATCTTTAGTTTCTACTCTAAAACCAATATTAGTTCTATCCATCACATCTAATAACTTACCATTTTTAAATTGTTCTGGAATATATACCTCAATTACTTTTCCTTTCGTTTTAGTCACTCTTTCACTTCCCTTTTAAAAATAGTGTAACTCCTCAGTTACTTGGGGCTTATTATACTACAAATTGATAAATTTTCCTAGAAATTTTTCTTTTAAAACTCTATTTCCTAAATAAGAAAAGATAAAAACAAATTTACTTGACGTTTTTTCTTTTTTGGCTAACTTAAAATCTCATCTTTTATATTGTTTTAAAAAGCGGTTTATTGTATAATTATGATTAGTAAAAGGGAATAACGGTGATACTTGTGTTTAGAGAATTTGATTATGACAATAAACCCGTAGTTGATATAGTTAATAGCATGATTATCGATGCCGTTAAAAATGGGGCTTCCGATATTCACTTTGATCCAACAGAAGAAGATTTAAATGTTCGGATTAGAATTGATGGAGCCTTACTTGATTATGCCAAAGTTCCCGCGACGGTTAAAAAGAATTTAATTACCCGGATTAAAATTATTTCAGGGATGAATATTACGGAAACAAGACTTCCCCAAGATGGAGCCATTAAAGGTTTTATTGAAAATTTAGATGTGGATTTACGGGTATCATCTTTACCGATTGTTGATGGTGAAAAAATTGTTATCCGAATTTTGGATTATCGCATGAGTTTAAATGGTTTAGAATCAATTGGTTTATCCAAAGATAATTATAATAAAATTAATGAGCTTATCAAAAAACCAAATGGCATTATTATGGTTACAGGTGCTACAGGTAGTGGTAAATCCACCACCGTTTATTCGATGCTACAAGTATTAAATACCACCGAAAGAAATATTATTACTGTTGAAGATCCCGTGGAAATGAAAATTGATGGTATTAACCAAGTCCAAGTTATGAGTGAAATTGGGTTAACATTTAGTAATACTTTAAGAAGTATTTTAAGACAAGACCCTGATATCATCATGATTGGTGAAATTAGAGATGATGAAACGGCAAGAATTGCCGTAAGAGCCTCTATTACAGGCCATTTAGTATTATCAACTATTCACACCAATAACTCTTTAAATACTATTGAAAGACTTTTAGATATGGATGTTGAAAGATACTTACTGGGAAGTGCTTTATCGGGAATAATTTCCCAAAGACTTGTCAAAAAATTATGTCCGAAATGCCGAAGTGCTAGACCGACTAACCAATATGAAAAAAATCTTTTTAAAAAAGTATTAGATATAGATGTTAATGAAATATATACCCCCGTTGGATGTGAAGAATGTATCAATGGTTATAAAGGAAGAACGGCCATTCATGAAGTTTTAGAAATCACTCAAGATATTCGCGATGCCATTGTCAATAATGTCAGAAAAGAAGAATTAAGAAAATTAGTCTATGGTCAAAGTGATAATACTTTAATTAAAGATGGTTTAACTAAAGTTATGGAAGGTGTTACTTCGATGGATGAAATTTTAAGAGTAATTGATGTTAATGATGACTTTGGAAGTAATGAACAAGAATTAAAAGATGCTGTTATTGGAAAAAATAATTCTTTAAAGAAGGAAGAAACGGAAGAAAATATAGAAGAAGCTAATACTCCCCATCATATAAAAAATCCTTTCCTTAAAAATAATATTGAAACATTATAAAAGGACTTACTAAAAGCCCTTTTTTCATGATATTTATTATTCTTTTTCCCCTTCTTCTAACATTGTCGTTATAAATAAACCATATCCGGTATAAGGATTATCAACAATGACATGGGTAACAACGCCCACAATTTTATTGTTTTGGACAATTGGCGAACCACTCATGCCTTGCACAACTCCCCCAGTTTTATCAAGTAATTTTTGATCAGTTATCACAAAGGTTAAATTTTTAGTATCACTATTTTCATTAATTTTTTCAATATTGATTTTGAACTCTTCTACTTTTTCATCTTCTAAAACCGTATAAATAGAAGCTTCACCAATTTTGACATCTTCTTTTTTCCCAACTTCAATTAATTCTAAATTATTTAAACCTTTATCATATTTACCAAATATGCCATGATTAGTATTTTTTAAAATATTACCATAAACCGTATTGTAATAATATTTAGCATTTTTACTGCCAGCACTACCCACGGTTGATTTATCAATAGAAATAATCGCATTCCGGAATATCATTCCATCTTTAATTTCCACTAGTTCTTTGGAAGATGATTCAATAACTTCATGACCAAGACTACCAAAGATATGGGTTTCGGGATCAATGTAAGTAAGAGTACCTATTCCCGTGATGCTATCTTTAACATATAAGCCGGTTTTATAAACACCATCTTCATTTAATAAAGGAAGAGTGGTTACATCTTCTTTTTTATCCCGTACATAAGTAATTTCTACTTCTCCATCTTCAACATATTTTTCAATAGTTTTCGTTAATTCTTTTAAAGTATTTACTTCTTCCCCATTAACCTTTTTAATGTAATCGCCAATTTTTAATTTCGGATTGCCTTTATTAAAGTTACCATCTACTTCATAAAAGCCGACGATTAAAATGCCATCACATTCAAGTTCAATACCAAGCGTATTGCCACCCCGATAGATAAAATCGGAATAAGCCATGGTTGGCAGGGGCATTAGTAAAAAACTTATTATTAATAATATTTTTTTCATCATAATCACCATCAATATTATTATGAATAAATTTTTCCAAAATAAAAAACCAATAATTGGCTCTTGCCAAAAATTGGTTAAATGAAAAAGTCTTTAATCCGCGCCATTATTTCTCTTATTTCTCTAAATATTTGGCCGCGATATTGGATTTCATCGGCATAAACTCCCGTAGCTTTAAGTTCATAATTAGAAGCAATGTATAACGTTCTATATAAATGATATTTTTGGGTTACAATTAATACTTTTTTCTTTTTATAATTATGATAAAAATTCTTAATACTATCTTTCGTAGAATCGCCATTATCATCCCGAATAATTACTTCTTTAGCTATTCCCTTATTTCGTAAATATTTTTCCATAACATCAACTTCGCTATAGCCTAATTTATGAGTTCCACTTACCACAATGTTTTGAACATATCCTTTATTATATAAATCGATGGCTTTATCAAGTCTATCTTTCAGCATTAAAGATGGTTCTCCATTTTTAATGCCACAACCTAACACTAATGCCATATCATAAGTACCTGATAAATTACTTATATCTTTAATACTTTTACTTGCTTTTATTACCATATAAAAATTAATACTGGTAAGTAAAAAAATAATCACTACTAAAATAATAATTGTTCCTTTTAATATTTTCATAACTATCCCTTATTAGTATAACATACTATTTTTTTAAATACATTTTATTATAGAGAGGTTTACACATGAACATACAAAATTTAATCTATGGTTTAATTATCGGTCTTGGTTTTATTATTCCAGGAGTATCTGGAGGAGTAATTGCCACTATTTTAGGTATTTATGAAACAATCATTGATAAAATATTAAATTTTTTTCGAGATGTAAAAGAAAATGCTAAATATTTACTTCCTTTAATAATGGGCATTATTTTAAGTGTTTTTCTCTTTAGTAAAGTAATTCTCTATCTTTTAGAAGAAAAATTATTTTTTATTTCCTATGTTTTTATTGGTCTTATTCTAGGCTGTGTTCCTTGTCTAGTTAAAGAAATCAAAAATAAGACTAAGCAAAATATAGCCATTTCCCCATTTTTAATAAGTTTTAGTTTAGGAATTATGCTTTTTATTTGGGAAAAAAAGATACCCGAAACAAGTGCTACTCCTTCTTTTCTAACTATGGCTCTTGCCGGAGTTATTTATGCCGTGGGAAAAATTGTTCCGGGCATTAGTGGAGCAGCTTTATTAATGTTTATTGGGGTTTATAAATATTTATTAAATATTATAGCTAATCCCTTCGGTATTAATTTAAAGGTGTTAATCTCCTTAATTCCTTTTATTATTTCTTTTTTACTCAGCGCCATTATTATTTTAAAACTCGTTAGTTATTTATTAAAAAAGCACTTTAGAATCTCCTATAGTGCCATTATTGGTTTTGTTATTTCTTCAATTTTATTTATTTATCCCGGTCATTTTAATTTATTAAGTATTATTATTACAACTCTTTCTTTTACAATCTCTTATTATTTAAGTAAGTAATTAACAAAAATATATTATGGTAAACAAAAAGAAGCTATTGCTAACTTCTTATGGAACAATTATTTAAGTTTAAGTAATTTTTGCCAAGTTTTTTGTTTCTTGGTAATAACGCCATCACTAACACAAGCGTTTTCTAATTGAAATCTCTTAACAGCTTTGGTAAATCGGGAACCGGCAATTCCATCAGGAATACCTACTTCATCATAACCAAGATAAAGTAAGTAATTTTGTAAGACTAACACTAAAGGATGTTTATTATTGGTTTTAGAAGATATAGTTATCGTTTTATTTAAAGTACTTGGTCCAGGAATACCATCTACTTTAACCCCAAGAATCTTTTGAACATTTTTGACAAACGACTTAAAATAATCTTCTTCAGTTTCACCAAAGTCTTTTTCACCAAGGAGGTATGGAAGAGGATCTACAGGAACTAAATTAGGATTTAGAACTACAAAGTGTAAATGAGCCCCACGACTATTACCAGTATTGCCCATCGTTCCTAAAATTTCACCTTTAGAAACATAGTCGCCTTTCTTAACTTTTAAAGAATTATCTTTCATATGTAAGTATCTTGTGATGTATTTATTGGCATGTTCAATTTCGACATAATTGCCTGCCGTTTTAGAATATTTACTGGTAATAACTTTACCAGAAGAAATTGCAATAACATTATCAATACTTTTTCCTTTGCCAATTAAATCAATTCCTTTATGCATTCTATCTTTGTTGCGATCTTTATAATCGCTAGTAAGATAATGAACTCCTTTTTCTAAAACCGCATCGGTTACTTCATTGATAATTAAACTCATATATAAAACCCCTTCACTTATAAGATATGCGAAATTTCTTAAAGTGAGGGGGCTTTTTCACTAAACTACTTTAAATAAAATATAAAATAAGAATACGACGAGTAAAAGATACACAATTAAACCATTAATGGTTTCAGCTTTGGTACTCTTATATTTTAAACCTACAATCATGGTTGAAAGATAACCACCAATGAGTCCTCCAATATGGGCTGCATTATCAATACCACTTAAAGTAAAGCCTAAAATTAAATTGACAATAATAATAGGGATTATTTGCGTTGTTAGAGCATTAGATAAATAAAGACGATAATGATAGCCAAAATATAAAAGTGAACCCAAAAGGCCAAAGATAGCACCACTGGCCCCGATCGAAATCGAATTTTCTAAAAAGATAACACTAAACAAACTACCCATAAATGCACTTAATAAATAAACTATTAAGAATTTGCCTTTCCCAATAAAAGTTTCTACTTGACTACCAATAATCCACAAAGAATACATATTAACTAAAAGATGGAATAAACTACCATGAAGAAAAGCATTAGTAAGAAGACGATAATACTCTCCTTGTAAAACTAGGGCTCTAGAATTAGCTCCTAGTAAGATTAAAGATTTAGTAAAATCTTTGGTATAAAACAGGGTTAATATATAAAGTAAAATATTAAAAAGAATCAATATTTTAGTAACTATAATTGGTTTAGGTTTAAAAATATCTTCATATTTATTATTTTCTTTTTCCGCCTTTTTATTAATATCCTCAGTAACATCTATTATTTCCATGATATTATCAGGTTTTTTAAACCTATTAGTTTTAATTTTAGGAAACACACTATTAATAAATTTATTTTTCTTTATTTCATTTAAATTAGAAGCATTAATGGTATTAATAGTTTTATCGCCCTCTTTTAAATCGACAGATGATCCCATATCAAGACAAATATTTAAAACATTCATTTTTAAAGATAAAGTTTTCTTTTTAATTTGTTTAATAACAAAACGCATTTTAAAAAGATCTAAACGATATTGTTCATTATTATGAATATATTTAGAATTTATTCTCACTATTTTGTAAGGACCTTCAAGATTCTCTAACCAAATTTCATTATTAACTCCTTGCACATTAATAAGAGTATAATCTTCTTCGGTTATAAAATAATGAACTAAACTCATAATCATTTCATCTTTATCATTTATTATTATATTATTCATATTATTCCTCTTTCATATTATTTTAACCTTTTTCATATTATTAGTAAAGGGTGATTATATTGTATTTATTTTTTTGCTTTTATTTTGCCGTAATCTTTTATATTACAATTCCAATTTGTAAAATCGTTTGGATAGATAAGTTAGATAATGATTTAACATTCTTATTATGTACAAATTATATTCTTATCTTCTTACTATCAATTGTTTTCTCTTATCATGCCCATTTGGCTTATTCTATTTTAATCAGTTTAAGCTTAATGGTAGCATCATTTTTTCTTATTCGAAAAATGAAAAGCATTTATCAAAGATATCAATTACTAAGTATACCTTATTTTGTATTTACGGTTTATGTTTTTAGTAATTTACTCATCATGATCTAATTTATCTAAATATTCTTGGAAATAAGGAGGGAGATCGCTTTCGAACTCCATTTTTTTATGGGTTATGGGATGCGTAAAGCGGATGACTTTAGAATGTAAAAATTGCCCAAATTCGGAAGCTTCACCTTTCCCGTAAACGGGATCATTAAAGACGGGATAGCCAATATAGGCCATATGCACTCTAATTTGATGAGTTCTACCTGTTTCCAAAACTAAACTAACTAAAGTATAATCTTTATATCTTTTTAAAACTTTTAAATTAGTCCTGGCACTTTTCCCATCGGCTCTAACTTCCATTTTATTAAAGTTAGTTTTACTACGACCTATTGGCGCATCAATATGGGCAGTAAGAGATGGAAACCGACCACATAATAAAGCATAATATTCCCGATAAACTTTTTTCTCTTTAAAATCTTGGGCTAAGATTTCATGAGCTTTATTGGTTTTGCACACTAACATTAAACCCGAAGTATCTTTATCAAGACGATGGACTATACCTACTCTTTCACTACCACCAATGTCACTTAAATTATGAGTATAATACATAAGACCATTAACCAGCGTATTATCATAATGGCCATTTCCAGGATGAACAACTAGACCACTTGGTTTATCAATAACCATAATATCATCATCTTCATAAACAATATTAAGTTTCATTTCTTTAGGAACGATATCTTGATGTAACTCATAGTCATCACTAATTAGAACTTGGTCATTAAGTTTAGTTTTATAACTGGCCTTTACGACTTTTTCATTGACTAAAATATAGCCTTCTTTTAGCATTTTGGTAATTAGTTCTCTACTATAAGAAGTATGTTCACTTAAATATTTATCAATGCGTTCATTTTCTTTATCTACTACTATTTCCACATTCATCTTCCTTTTTAAATATGGCAATTATCAAAAGCAAAATGCCGATAACAATACCAATATCTGCAATATTAAAAACTGGGTAATTAAAGTTAAATATCTTAAAATCGAAAAAATCAATCACATAGCCATAAAGCATCCGATCAATTAAATTGCCAATAATACCGCCATAAAGAAGGCCAAAAGCAATTGCGTTTCGCCATTTAGGCACAAATCGAAATTGATAAATAAGAAGCATAACTAAAATAGCGAAAGTCACAAAAATTAAGATTAAAGGGTGTCCCGAAAATAAACTCCAAGATGCGCCATCATTATATATTTTAGTAAAATGAAAAAAACCAGGAATAATAGGGATACTTTCATTTAAATCTAAATAATTATCAATAACGATCTTGGTTACTAAATCTATTATTAAGAAAAATACCGCGATTAACATTATTTTTTTCTTCATATTTATCACTATCTAATTATATCATAAAAAGTGGCTTTAAAAAACCCGAGTTTGACAGATGATGAAAAAAATAGAAGTCTAATTTAAACCGAAAATAAAGTAAAATTAGGCTTTTCTTTTT
>CANQXW010000037.1 GCA_947627925.1 uncultured Bacilli bacterium
TTTAATCAAGGTTAAACGTAGCATCTTTGATGACCTTGATTAAATTTTTAAATTGTTTTTTATTATTAATAGCAAAACAGAAGATGATTTTATTTATTATCCTTTATAACAATATTTTTATAGTCGTGTATTAAACTTTCTAACTCTTCAAAAATACTAGTATTATATTCTATACCATTTATTGTTCTTGTTATATTTTTATATATATAATTTTTTTCTATTAATTCATTTTCAATATAATACATTGTTTCTAATATTTGATTCAATACTTGTTCATCTTCGTTTACATACATAATAAAACTGATACTCCTTTCTTGAATACCAGTTTATATTATTTCTGTTGAAGTTACCATTCTCTTTTTTTTCTTTGTCTACTTTATTGGGTACACTTCAAATCTAACTAGATTAAATGTCACCTTATTTTGGGTAGACATTCAACATACGAAAACCGAATGTTTCCCTTTTTTAATTTATGCCAATTTCTTTGACATATTCATAATAGCATATTTTAGAATCTAAATCAAAAATATCAATCATTTTATTGAATGCATCTTTAAAAATAATGCCACTTTTTATTGTTGATCGCTTACTTCAGTGAATTAATAACACTAGATATTGGAATAATCATATTCTTTTTGTCTAAATGCAATAACTTATCATAGCAGCAAATAATTCCTCCTGGTCCAATTTTTTTATTAGACTTTTCTAAAATTTTAAAATTATTTATCATACTTGCATTAGGAGAAGCAGTCTTTTTAATTTCAAAAGGATAAAGAGTATTATTTTTATAAAAGATCAAATCAATTTCGCTTTTTTCTTTATCGCGATAATAGGAAATATTGGGTTTTAATCCCTGAGCATTATAAGATTTAATAATTTCACTTATAATAAAAGTCTCTAAATAATGTCCAGCTTCACTACTTAATTGTAAATCTCTAGCACTTTCCCAACCAGCTAAAAATGCTGCCAAACCTGTGTCCATAAAAATTATTTTAGGAATATGAGTTAATCTTTTTAATTCACTAGACATATAAGGTTCTAATAAATATACTAACCCACTTATAATTAAAATAGATAACCACGATTTAATGGTTGGAACACTAACACCAGCATCTAAAGCAAGAGCACTATAATTTAATTGTTCACCTGTTCTGGAAGCAACACTAACAATAAATTTTTTAAAGGCTTCAACATTGCCAATTTGAGCAAGTTCTCTAACATCACGTGTTATGTAAGTATCTAAATAAGCTTGAAAATATAAATTCCGATCTATATTTTTATTTTTGTATAATTCTGGCATTCCACCTTTAAAAATAATTTTGAATAATTCTTCCGTACTTATTTTTGAAGATTCTTTTATATTTAAAGGATCAAATAAATTTTTACTTATAGTTTTATTAATTTCTGAATAAGTAAAACTATTTAAATTAATGATGCCTACTCTCCCTGCTAAAGACTCGCTCACATTTTTCATTAAATGAAATTGTTGAGAGCCTGTTAACCAATACATGCCCGTTTTATTTTCTTTATCAACATTTATTTTAATATAAGGAAATAAATTAGGGGCATATTGAACTTCATCAATTAAAAGAGGAGCAGGATGTTCCTCTAAAAATAATTTTGGATCAGATTGAGCTTGATTTCGTAAAACTTCATCATCTAAAGTAATATATTCCATATTTTTAGGTTTTAAATTAAATAAAAGAGTTGTCTTTCCAACTTGCCTCGGGCCTGTTACTAACAGCACTTTAAAGCTTTTATTTACTTTTTCCACCATGCTTTTAGCTTCTCTTTCATACATTTGAATCACCCTTTTGACACAATTATAACAATTGACTTTAAAAAAGTCAAGAGTCTCGCTTTAAATTAGTCAGTATATTCACTTTAAAAAAGTCAGAGTTTCGTTTTAAATTAGTCAGTATTTTATTTTTAATAAATATAAGCCATTAGGACTAGCAGTTGGCAATCTTTTCTCTATTTTTCTATTGAGCATATCTTCAATTACTGTTTTATCAATTTTATTTTTACCCACTTCCATTAAGGCTCCGACTAAATTACGAACCATATACCGATAAAAGCCAATCCCTGTAAATTTAAAATATATGACATTATTTAATTTAAAAATTTTAATTTTATTAATTGTACTATGATAATCTATTCTTTCACCAGCCACAAAATTATAAAAATCATGATAGCCAAGAAAAATTAGACTAGCCTCTTTCATTTTTTTAATATCTAAATTATTAGGACATACTCCATAATAATCGGTATTTCTTTTGCCACTTAAGTCCAATTTATAAAGATAAGTTTTTTCCTTAACGGAATGCCGGGCATGAAAATCATTAGGTACTAAAATAATTTTTTTAACTTTAATATCTTTTAATTCTTGATTAAGTTTTCTTTTTAAAGAAGAGATGTCTTTCGATGTTTCAAAATGGACTGCTTGATTTGAAGCATGAACCCCAGCATCAGTTCTCCCTGATCCTTTAATTACAATTTCTTCATTTAATATCTTACTTAAAACCTCTTCTAAATAGCCTTGGACATTACGCACGTTTTTTTGTCTTTGAAAACCATGAAATTTAGAGCCATCATAACTAATAATCATTAAATATTTCATGAAACACTCCGATAAATATCTTTAATAAGTTCATAAATATCAGTTGTTTCTTGAATTCTTCTTCCTTTTTTATTAAGATATTTAACTAATTCAACTATTTTAGGCACTTTAGTATATTTATATAGATTATCATCATAGAAATCTTTAGTTTTATACAATATATCTTTACCATTTATAACCACAATTAATTTAACTAAATTAAAAAACAATTGAACATCATTATCAATAACGATAATTTTTTTATGATAACTATTAACTAATTTTAAAAGTAATTTCTTAATAAATTCTCTTTCTTTATAATTAAGACAACTAGATAAGTTTCCCACAATTATTATATCTTTATCTAGTTTACTAATTAAATCTATTTTAAATAATTCATCTAAAGATAAAACACTCAAATATTTATCTTTTACTTCTTCTTCCAAATTAACCATTTTTAAAGCTTTATCTAAATTTTTAATATGTAAATCTTTCACTCTTTTTTCTTTATCTAAAGTAAATTTATAGGTACTAATAACACCCACTAGGCCATATTCATTTAAAATATCTTTTAATTCCATAAGGCATTCTCCAATGAGTTATAATCTAAATAGATATCTTTTATTAAGCCATAATCTTGTAAAAGTAAAGATAATTCTACCATAAAAGGAAGAGCAATTCCTAATCTCTTAAGTAATTTTTCTTGTTTTAAAACTTCTAAAGTAGATCCTTCAATTAAAACTTTCTCTTTATCATAAATAATTAAATAATCAGTTAATAAAACTTGTTCATGATTATTAGTAACATTAATATAATCTATATGATGCTCTTTTAAAAGGGAAAATAATTCTTTTATTTCTTCTTCTCTCTTTTTATCTAAAACTTCATAAAAAATAACTTTGGGATATTTTAAAAGATCATCCTCCGTAAATTCTTCGGTAATAACATGATAATCAGAATAATTTTTTAAAATATTCTTATTTAAATTAGTACTCATAATTGTAATATCTGATGTCATTTTTCTTCCTTCTTTTCTTTACTTAAATAATCTTCTTTAATTTTTCGCATATTTCGAAAATGATGATTTATGCCAGACTTTCCTACTTTATAATCAGTTTCCATACTGATAATATTCGCTAATTCTTGAAAAGATACTTCCGGATATTTTTGGCGATATTCCATCACTAGTTTTAACTTTTCATCCATTAGAGGAACCAGTTCATGCTCGATTAAATAATTAATTAATTCTAACTGATCTAAACCACTTTTAATCGTTTTTTCTTGATTGGCCAGTTCCACATTATTAAGACGATTAACCATATTTTTATGATCTCTATAAATTCTTGTATCTTCAAATTCAAATAAAGAATTAATAGCCCTAAACATCTTAATTAAATCACTAATACATTCACTCATTTTAATATAACTTATATATTTATAACCTCTTTTAATTACTTTGGCATTTAGTCTAAATTCATTTAATAAAGAGGCAATATATTTAGCATCTTTTTCTGTTTCTAAAATATATTCTAAATGATAACCACTAGTTTTAGGATTAGAAACATTACCAATTCCTAAAAAGGCTCCTTTTAAAAAAGCAATCTTTTCTTCTTCACTATCTAAAACCGGTAATTTATTTAAATCAATCACTTCTTTAATATAGTCTAATTTATCATTTATCTCTAAAATATAGATTTGTTTAACCCGAAATCTTTTTTGTATACGGACAATAACTTTGGGTGTAACACCAAAAATTTCTTTAATGATTTTATAAATAAACCGCGTAACAGAAGCATTTTCTAAAGTAATTGTTATCACATCTTTTATTTCCGCATTATACCTTAAAAAAGCATCGATAATACAGCGAGATTCTATTTCATTATTAGTACCTTTACTAATTTCTTCTTTTAATCTAGTCGTGAAAGTCATTTTATCACTCTTCTTTTTCTTTCGCTTATATTTTAGCATAAAAAAGCCTTATAAACTATCTTTTAGCTTATTATTCACAAAAAAACTAGCAAAATGCTAGTTATATTATCTACTATAGAACCATTGATATAAGCCAGGATATCCTGGAGGATTAATGGTATGAGCATTAAAGTTCGAACTATCGTAGAATCCACCCTTGGCAAGGCCATAATGGAGGTGTGCACCCGTTGTACAACGATCATAGCCACCATTCTTTTTGGCAGTTGAACCACCACCAGAAAGGCCAATAACCGTATTAACATTAACGGCATCCCCAACACTTACTTTTATTTCGAGTAAATGCATGAAGACAAAAGTATAAGGTTCACCATTAACTCTTACCCAAACATAAACCATATTGCCACCACAAGAGGATTTTCGCACAATGGCACCGACTGTGCCATTCGCCGTAGCGTAAGCCGGTGTTCCTTCAGCCACTCCTATATCTATTCCTTTATGGTTAGAACTAGCACCCGCCGTTGGGGCTTTCCGATTACCATATAAAGAAGTAATTCTTCCTTTAGCAACCGGTTTTAGCCAACCACTACTATCTTTTAGGGAACTACAAACCGCTAAAAGCTCATCATCTTTACAACCCATATTTTCATAAATTTTAATGGTTTCTTTCTTTTGACTAATTTGGGTAGCTAAATCAACAACACCTTCTTCAATGCCTTCTAACTCATCACCTAAAGCATCAATCGCCGCATTATAGTCTTCAATCCGTTCATTTAAAGTTACTTCATATTTATCTAATTGTTTATTTAATTTTTTATTATCGACACTTAATTGTTCCATTTCGTTTATTTTGGCTTCATTATAATCCGTTAATTCTTTAATGGCATCCATCCGCATGATTAAATCGGTCATAGAAGATGCCCCGGTTATATAAGCCATATAAACATTTTCGCTTTCTAATTGTTGGTATAATCTTAAAATAGATTCAGAATCATCTTTTAATTTACCTATTTTTAAATTAGTTTCTTCAATTTCTTTTTTAACCGTTTCAATTTCGGCTTTCGTTTTTTCAAGTTCATTAGATGTTTGAATAACCTTCTTTTTATTCGCCGCAATTTCACTTTCCGTTTGTTTCTTTTTATTATCTTGCGCCGCTTTTTTATTTTGTAAATCTTTTAACTCATTCTTTAATTCTCCTAAGGTTTCGGCACTTTTAGCTTTTACTCCTAATGGAGTACATAAAGACAAACAAAGAAGAATTAAAATAATTTTAAATCCAACTTTTTTCATCATACTTTCAAATACTTTCTAACCGCTAGTAAGCTTCCTAACATACCGATTAAAGCTCCTAAGCCAGCAATGATTAACGCAATGATAAAGACAAAATTATAAGGTGGAATTAGTTTAATTAGTTCCGTAATAATATGACCACCTAGTCTTTCATAAGCAATTATATAACCATAAATAGTTACAATAACCGGGATTAAAGATCCTAAAAGGCCAATGATAAATCCTTCAAAGACAAATGGTAATTTAATGGTAATATTACTACTACCAACTAACCGCATAATTTCGATTTCATTACGTCTTGAATAAATCGTAAGTTTAATTGTATTAGTAATTAAGAAAGCCGTGACAAAAATTAGGGCAATAACAACAATAACTGTTACTTTTTCAACAACATCAAAAACCGAAATAATCGTATTAACGGTATCTTCGCCATAATTAGCGCTTTCTACTCTTTCCATTTTGCTAATTTCGTTCGCAATATCTTCTAGACTATTAACATCTTTAACGGTGACCGTGAATGAATCCATTAAAGGGTTTTCATCATAATTTTCAAAAACATTACCAAAAGAAGAATTATATTCACTCATTTCTAATTTCCATTCTTCTTTACTTTTATATTTTACTTCATTAACATCCTTGATTTCTTTAATTTTTTCTTCAATCAAACTAGCATCATCGGTCGTGGCCGTTTTCTCTAGATAAACGACAATGGTTAATTCATCTTTTAAGTTTTTGGTCGCGTTTTCTACATTACCCGCGATAACTAAAGAAATAGCTACTACTAAAAGAGTAATGGTCGCACAAAGAATGGAAGCCATACTCAAGCTAAAGTTCCGAAATACACTTTTAAAAGCATCTCTTATGCTTCTACCAATAATTCTAATGGGCTTCATGAGACTTATAACTTCCTTTCAAATAATCACCCGTTAAAACACCATGTTCAATCAAAAGAACTCTTTTTTTCATTCTATTAACGATTTCTTTATCATGAGTAGCCATAATAACGGTTGTTTTTAAATCTTTATTAATATTTTCAATAACTTTCATTATTTCTTTACTAGTATCAGGGTCTAAGTTTCCAGTTGGTTCATCGCAAATTAAAAGTTTCGGTTCGTTAACGATGGCTCTTGCTATACATACTCTTTGTTGTTCGCCACCAGATAATTGATGAGGAAAACTTCTCGTCTTTTCTTTTAAGCCAACAATTTCAATCGCTTTTAAAACCTTAGGTTTAATTTCACTTGCTGATACTCCTAAACATTCCAAAGCAAAAGCCACGTTTTCATAAACGGTTAACTTTGGAAGCAATTTAAAGTCTTGGAATACAACCCCAATCTTCCTTCTTAATTTATATACTTTGCGATTTCTTAATTTAGCAACATTAACGCCACCGACAATAACACTACCTTTAGTGGGTTTCTCTTCGCGGTAAAGCATTTTGATAAATGTTGATTTACCAGAGGCCGTATGCCCAATAACGAAGACAAACTCGCCTTTATCGATAACAACAGATAAATCCGCTAAGGCTGTTACTCCCGTGGAATAAGTTTTATTAACATTTTTTAATTCAATAAACTTCATATTATATACTCCTCATTCATTATATCATAAAAAAACCATTACAAAAATGGTAAATTTGACCTTTTGACACCGCCTTGAACCTCGTAACAATCATTTATGACGAAAAAGGCAGATGGGTCAATTTCTAAAATCTTCGCTTTAAAGAGATTAACGTCACGATTACGAATAACACACATAATCATCGCGCCCTTTTTATGAGAATATCCTCCCACAGTAGGAAAAATGGTATAACCCGTTTTAACATCTTGTTCAATAATCTTTTTAACTTTAGCTTCTTCCCGCGTATAGATCATAAATTTTTTACAATTAGAAATACCTAAAGATATTTTATCAACAATTAAAGAACCAATAACGACAATAATTACGGCATAAGTAGCCGTATCAATTCCAAATACAAAAGCACCTGCTAAAATGATAAAAATATTGACTAAAATAACGCCCTTTCCTTCACTAAAATGGCAATACTTACAAAGAAGGCGGACTAAAACATCGCTTCCTCCCGTAGAATAACCATATTTATAGACAAGACCATTACTAACTCCATACAAGATACTCGCTAACACGACGGTAATTAAAATTTCCGAAAATGAAATGTACTTAAGGAGTAAATAGGCTATTGGAGATGTAAAAGTAATAAATAAGGGATACAAAAAAGTTCCAATAACTACCCGTTGGGTTTCTTCTTTGCCTAAAAAAATGTAACTAACTAAAAGTAAAACTATATTAGAGATATAAATAAAAGCTTGGGCATTAAAATTAGTAAGTTCATGTACTACAATAGCAAGACCTGACATACCACCCGTAACTATATCATTAGGCACAAAAAATAAGTTATAGCAAAGAGCTAAACAAAAAGTTCCTAATACAAAGGAAATGCCAGTCACAATTATTTCTCTAGTATCTTTTTTGCTAATTTTTTCTTCCTTTTTCATTCTTATCTACCATAATCATTATACCGAATAATTAAATATCATGCAATAAGATATTTTAAGCTGTTAATCCTTTTTTAAAATGTCAGTATAAAATTTTTTTAAAATGTCAGTTTTAATATGCTAGAATATATCTTTGGA
>CANQXW010000038.1 GCA_947627925.1 uncultured Bacilli bacterium
AACTATTTTTATTCCCCTTTTATTCTATCTATATAAAGTTTTACTACCTTGCTGTATGATAACTATATCATCGAACTTTTGTTTTGACAAGAGTTTTTGGTAAATTTTAACAAATTTCTTTCCATTTTAAAATTTGCGGTTTCATTTTGAAACCGCAAATACTATTTTTCTTTATACTTTTCAATTACTCTTTTTTAAAAGTATCTTCATATTCATCTAAAAAGGAAGTATAATTGCCATCTTTTTTATAACCTAAAATACAATTCATATTAATATTATTTAAAGCTGTAAAAATATTATTATCAATATTTTTTCTTTCACCTCTTAATTTATATATTAAATTTTTCATAGCTTGTCTTCTACCGATTTCTTCATCATTATCCGTATTAATAACACAATTATCAGTTAAAGGACACGCACAATTAATAAATTCTAAATTATTAAAATCGCGCCAGGCTTTAATGGCACTTTCTTTCACTAAATAAAGAGGCCTAATAAGTTCTAGGTTAGCAAAATTATCACTATGAAGTTTAGGCATCATTGTTTTAATCTCAGCTCCATAAAAAAGTGATAAAAGCGTCGTTTCAATAACGTCATCAAAATGATGACCTAAAGCAATTTTATTACATCCCAATTCTTGAGCTTTACTGTATAAGTGTCCTCTTCTCATTCTAGCACACATATAACAAGGATTATCATAATTAAGTTTCCTGGCTACTTCAAAAATATCACTTTCAAACATTTCTAAAGGAATATCTAGAATTTTAGCATTTTCGATAATTTTATTTTTATTAACCTCATTATAACCAGGATTCATGGAAACATAATGGGCTTCAAATTTAATTTTGCCATGTCTTTGTAATTCTTGAATACATTTAGCTAATAAAAATGAATCTTTACCGCCACTTATACAAACCATAATTTTATCATTTTCTTTAATTAATTGGTAATCATTAATAGCTTTGGTAAAATTATGCCAAATATCTTTACGAAATTTTTTGATAATACTTCTTTCAATTTCTTTATATCTTTCCACCAAAATCACTTCCTAAAACAAGGAAATTATATCATAAAAACTTCTTAAAGTATAATTTTCTTTATTTTATATATATTATTAATGGTGATAACATGAATTTAAAGAAAATGATTTTTATAAATAGTATTGCTATCTTTTTATTATGCTTTGCTACTCATTTTGCTTATGATTTACTTCCTAATCCTTTATTTGCCATCTTTTTTCCAGTAAACGAAAGTATTTGGGAACACATGAAAATGCTTTATACAACGATTTTAATTTATGGCTTAATTGAATATTTTATTTATCATAAATTACATTTGGAATATCATAATTTTACTTTGACTTTATTTTTAAAAGCCTTTTTAGCTATTCCTATTTATTTAGCCCTATATTTACCAATATTTTATAATTTTGGCGAAAACATGATTTTAAATTTTGCGATTTTAATTATTACGATCTTTATTGTTAATTTAATTGGTTACTTTATTTTAAAATTTAAAAATTTTGAATATCAAAATATTTTAGGAATTATGCTAATTATTAGTGTTTATGTCATCATGATAATTCTTACTTATAAGCCTCCTAAAATGGATATTTTCTTTGATCCTAAAGAAGAAAAATATGGTTTAAATAATTATTTAATTCAAAAATAGACTTCCATAATTTTGGAGGTCTATTTTAAAGTATCAATTATGGAACTAACAATCTCGATCGTATTTAAAGCATCGCTTAATTTATCAGTGGTTCTTTCTTTATATAATTCTTTCATATCTCTCATAAATATTTTGTAATATTCAGGATCCCGATTTAAATATTTAACTTGATTGCTATTTTCATCAAAATACTTTTTAAACTTTTTATCTTCTTTTAATTTTTGTTGTAAAAAGTATTCCATATTAATCCTCGAAGAATTTATTAAGTGGCCTTGGACTTAAAGGGCCTTTAACTGTTGAGGCAACATTTTGGGTTCCCTTCGTTGTTAAATCAGATACTACTCCTAAAGCCTTTTGCGCTGTATTAATATGCTTTTGAATTTCATCTAAATTAATATTTTTCATAATATCAGTAATCTTAGGAGTATTTAAAGATGGGGTTACTTTTCTTTCATAAGGTTCCCAAGCTTTTTCATCTTCTCCGTAAACATCATAAATTTCATAGAAAGACTGCAAAGTCATTTCTTTATTTTTAATAAATTCAACTAATTCGGGTTTACTACGAATAAACTCTTTAAACTCCTCTTTCTTACTCATAAACTTCACCTTAATAAATATTATGAATAATTTTTAATTATATTTTAAAATCTTTGGCAAAATCATCAAAGGAAACTTGTTTTTCTTCTTTTTTTACTTCTTCTTCTTTCTTTTCTTCTTTTGGGACTATTTTTTGAATTGTATATTTTAAATTATAAGTATCAACATAACCTTTAGTAATATTGCCCCCATTACTAGCAATATCCATTATTGGTATTTCACTATTTTTAACTTCTTTAATTTCATTATCTTTCTTGATAATAACTATATCTCGACTATTAGTAACATAGGCATTCATTACTTTATAAGTAACAGTTTTGGTCTTTTTAAGAAGCATATTCCCTTTTTTAGCCCGAGATAAACTTTTTAATTCTTCTAGTTTTATTCTCTTGGCGGTATTATTTTTGGTAAAAACATTTAAATATTCACTATTATTATCAAAAGTATTAGCATTAATAACTACATCATCTGTAAGTTTTATACCTTTAACTCCACTAGCTTTAGGCCCCAAAATCGGTAACTCAGCAGTTTTAAATCTTAAGTAGTAACCATTTTCCGTTACCACAACAACTTCTTCTTTAGCTTCGCATACACTTACAAGTTCATCATTTTCTTTTAATTTAATCGCCGTCATTGTTTTACTAAAACGCGAAACAATTAAATCATCCATGAGTACTTGTTTTGCCATGCCTAATTTAGTAAACATCGTTAAATACTTGCCTTTTTCTAAAATAAAGGAAGCCACAATTTTTTCATTTTCTTTCATTGGTACTAAATTGTTAACATGCTTTCCGAGTTCTTTCCATTTAGCTTCAAAAATTTTATAAATCGGAATAAACAAGTAATTTCCTAAATTAGTAAATAATACGATATTATCTAAAGTTGTTGTTTCATAAATATTGGTAATAAAATCACCTGGTTTTAAAGTAGTTTCACTATCAGATGAAGCAAATGATTTAGCGGATACTCTTTTTATGTAGCCTTCATTAGTAACCACTACTAAAACATTTTCTTTAGGGATCATTGTTGTCATATCTAATTTAATTTCGGTTATTTCATCCACAATTTCGGTTCTTCTTGGAATAGCGTATTCTTTTTTAATTAGTTTTAATTCTTTTTTCATTACATATTTTAAAACTTCTTCATCACTTAAAATGGCTTTTAAGCCTTCGATCATTTTCTTTAAAGAAGCCATTTCCTCTTCTAAAGCGACAACATCCGTATTAGTTAAACGATATAATTGTAAAGTGACAATGGCTTTCGCTTGTTCTGGAGTGAAAGCAAACTTTTCGACTAAGTTATTCTCAGCATCAGTTCTATTTTTACTAGCTCTAATAGTTTTAATAACTTCATCTAAAATAGAAATACATTTAATTAAACCATTAACGATTTCTAATCTTTTTTCTTTTGTTTTTAAATCAAAAGAAGTTCTTCTCGTGATAATTTCTTTTTGATGCGCAATGTAAGCATCTAAAATACTTAAAATACCTAATGTTTTCGGAACGCGATTAACAATTGCTACCATATTATAACTATAAGATATTTGTAAGTCGGTATTTTTAAGTAAATAGTTCACAATTAAATCACTATTAGTGCCGCTTTTTAAGTCAATAACAATGCGTAAGCCCTCTCGGTCGGATTCATCCCGAACTTCTTGCATCCCATCTAGCTTTTTATCAATCCGTAAAGAATCAATTTTCGCTACTAATTGAGCTTTATTAACATCAAAAGGAATTTCCGTAATAATAATTTTTTCTTTACCTTTTTCTTTAACAATTTGATATTTCGATTTAACAATAATTTTACCTTTACCAGTTTTAAAAGCCTCTCTGATACCATCTTTACCTTCAACAATACCACCAGTGGGAAAATCGGGACCTTTAACTAATTCTAAAATCGAATCTAAATAGCAATTAGGAGAATCAATTCTTTTAATCGTCGCATCAATTATTTCGCCTAAGTTATGGGGAGGAATATTCGTAGCATATCCGGCACTAATACCCATTGTTCCATTTACTAAAAGATTCGGAAATTTAGCCGGCAAAACAGTTGGTTCTAAAAGACGGTCATCAAAGTTGGGTGCCCATTCAACCGTATCTTTATCTAAGTCCCCTAAAAGTTCATTACTAATTTTTGCAAGTCTAGCCTCAGTATAACGATAAGCAGCCGCTGAATCGCCATCCATGGAACCATTATTACCTTTCATGTCCACTAAAATAGCACTTTGTTTCCACCATTGACTCATTCTAACCATCGCATCATAAACAGAAGAATCACCATGAGGATGGTACTTACCTAAAACATCACCAACAGTGGCCGCACTCTTTTTATATTTTTTGTCATAAGTATTACCGGCTTCAAACATGCCATATAAAATTCTTCTTTGCACAGGTTTAAGACCATCTCGAACATCCGGAATGGCCCGGTCTTGAATAATTTCTTTGGCATAAGCCGCGAAAGATTCTCCCATTATTTCTTCTAAAGCATAGTCTTCAATTTTTTTAATTATTTCTTGCATAATTCACCTCAGGCATCCACACGATAATCATCTTCCATCGTGAAGACAATATTTTCTTCAATCCATTCTTTTCTTGGCTCTACTTTATCGCCCATCAAAACATTAACTCTTTTATCCGCTAGAGAAGCATCATAAATATTTACTCTAATTAAAGTTCTTGTATCGGGATTCATGGTCGTATCCCATAATTCATCAGAGTTCATTTCTCCTAAACCTTTATTTCTTGAGACATCAGCCTTGCCACTATTTTCAGCCATAATTTTAAATCTTTCTTCATCACTATAAGCATAAAAATGTTTTTTGCCATAATCAATTTTATATAAAGGAGGTTTTGCAATATAAAGTTTCCCAGCTTCAATTAAAGGCCGCATAAACCGATAAAAGAAAGTTAATAAAAGAATTTGAATATGAGAGCCATCAACATCGGCATCAGTCATAATTATTACTTTATCATAATTAGAATCTTCCACCGTAAAATTACTCCCTATTCCCGCTCCAATAGTATGAATAATTGTATTAATTTCTTCGTTTTTTAAAATCTCGGCTTCACTTGTTTTTTCTGCATTAATAACTTTTCCTCTTAAAGGAAGAATTGCTTGGAATTTCCGGTCTCTTCCACTTTTAGCAGAACCACCAGCGGAATCTCCTTCCACTAAAAATAATTCATTAATCTTGGGATTTTTACTCGTCGCTTGAGCTAGTTTACCTGATAGTATTTTTTCAATTTTATTTTTGCCCTTACCATTACGGGCTTCTTCTCTCGCTTTTCTGGCGGCTTCCCTGGCCACTTTACTCTTCGCCGCTTTTTCTACTATATTTAAAGCAATCTCTTTATTTTCTTCTAAGAAAAATTTAATATTTTCATAAGTAATACTTTCTGTAATGCTTCTCGCTTCTGGTGTTCCCAATTTTCCTTTAGTTTGTCCTTCAAATTGTAATAAATTTTCCGGTATTCTTAAATTAATAACAACACTTAAGCCTTCTCTTACATCACTACCATCAAAAGTATTATCTTTGCCTTTTAAAATATTATTCATTTTAACATAATCGTTAAAAGCTTTCGTAATACCCGTTTTAAATCCGACTTCATGCGTTCCCCCATCACTAGTCTTAACATTATTAACAAATGAAATAATATTCTCATTATAAGTGTCAGTATATTGCATCGCGACATTTACTTCAATATTATTTTTAGATCCTGAAAAGTTTAATACTTTATGTAAAGTATTTTTATCTTCATTAATATATTCAACAAAATTAGTAAGACCTTCTTCATAATGATATTTAACTTCTTTATTCCCATCTTCATCAATAACTTCAATCGTTACATTAGGAATTAGAAACGCACTTTCTTGCATTCTTTCACAAATAGTTGTATAAGAAAAATTACAATTTTTAAAAATGCTATAATCAGGTAAAAAAGTAACTACCGTACCTGTTTTATTCGTCGTACCAATTATTTTTAAATCTTCTTCAACTACACCACCATCTTTAAAACGAATATTAGAAATTTTTCCATCCCGATAAATCAAAACATCCATCTTACTACTTAAAGCATTAACAACAGAGGCTCCAACGCCATGAAGACCTCCACTTACTTTATAGTTTCCTTCTTCAAATTTACCACCGGCATGCAAGATAGTATAAATAACCTCAGGAGTAGTCTTTCCACTTTCATGCATTCCTGTAGGAACGCCTCTTCCATTATCCGCAATCGTAATTGAGCCATCTTTATGTAAAACAATTTTTATATAATTACCATAACCATTGATAATTTCATCAATGGAGTTATCAACAATTTCCCATACTAAATGATGAAGTCCTCTTTTATCAGTACTTCCAATATACATACCTGGTCTTTTCCGAACCGCCTCAAGACCTTCTAAAATTTTGATTGATGATTCATCATATTTTGCCATTTTCTATTCACCTCTATTATTGTAACATAATAAAGGACGCCTTTTCAACTTAACCTAGGCACTTTTTGACAACCTAAAAGGACCATTTTGCCAAATAAAAATCTTAAAAATTGAATTTTAAGACTTTCCGAATATCTTTTTTCGATAATGAAAAATAAAATAACCAATTGCACTAATTAAGACTAAGAAATAAAAATTAAAACAACGAAGCATTAGCATTCCCGATAATGCTAGAGTCTCTCCATAAAGAAGATTATTAACTACTAAAAGTAGGCCTTCATTAGCAATTACTCCCCCTGGTGTTGGCATTAAATCGGAACCTAAATTAACACATATTTGAAAGGCCATAAGTAAGAAGACACCATATTGATTTAAACCAAATGAACGATAAACTGTATAACTAGCAAATAACAAACATAATCTTTGCAAAACTAAAATAATCAAAGATTCAACAACTATCAAAGGATTATTTTTGGTTATTTTAGAACAAGCTTGATAATTTTTAACTGCTTCTGATAATTTTTCTTTTATTTTCTTTTTATTTTTAATAAACTTTAAATGATCAATTAAATAGAATGCTATCTTTAATAAAATCTTAGTTACTTTTTCAGAATAGATTAAACTACAAAAAATACCTATAACCATCAAAGCCGTAATATAACCCAAAATAACTAAAACGCTATATATTCCTTTTACCGCAAAAACCTCACTACCAAAAAAGATAAAAAGAATCGTAGCCACTAAAATTAAAGCAATGCGGTTAATCATCGAATTAAACAATACTGTCACACTACTTATCTCATAAGGAATACCTTCTTTTTTCATTTCCAAAACTTGGACTGGTTGACCCCCAATATAACTAGGGGTTATTGATGAAAAATAGATTTCCGTAAATAAATAGCCATAAGCAGTAGATAATTTAGTGGGATAATTAAAATGGCCTAATAGTCTTTTAATAAAAAAGGCTCCTAAAAAAACATAGATAAACATAGTTAAAAAAGTTAGAAATAAATAAGTTGAATTAGTATTTTTAAAGGACTCGATTAATAAATTAAAATCACAACCTCTTAAAACAAAAAAATAAGTAAGTCCTACTAAAATTAAAAAGAAAATTGTCGTCCAAAAATATTTTTTCATAATATCACTCTTTAAGTATAAAGGTAGTGTGCATAGTTTATATACAAACTACCCATTTTTTCTTTATTTTATTAATGATTTCTATATTTTTTCAATCACTCCCTTTTTTTGAGTAATTTTTATATAGAAATCTCTATT
>CANQXW010000039.1 GCA_947627925.1 uncultured Bacilli bacterium
AAGATATATTCTAGCATATTAAAACTGACATTTTAAAAAAATTTTATACTGACATTTTAAAAAAGGATTAACATTAAAATAGAAGAGTAGCGATACTCTTTTAATTATGTTAAAATTTATTTAGGAGTAAAATGATGGAAAGAATAACTTTTATGAAAACAAATAAAGAGGGAAAAAAAATAAAATGTGAAGTAATTGCTACTTATCACGATGATGAAAGGAATAAAGACTTTCTTGTTTATACCGATAATACTTTTGATGAAGATAATAGATTAAAAGTGTATTATTCGTTATATGAAAAAGTAAGTAAGGGTATTAAACTTAAAAATATTGAAAGTATTGAAGATGAAAAAATAGGATTAGAAATAGTCAAAGAAATATTAAAAGAATTATCATAAAAAATGTTGTATAATTTGTGTAAAGTCTCTTGTAATCTTCTTTTTTAATGCTTAATATAAAAGGTGTTAGATGGGAAGGAAAATTATGACAGAAGAGGAAAAATATAAACAAATAGAATTAGAACTTATTAGTTTAGTTGAAAAGTATGAAGAAGAAGTTAATAATTTAGATGCAAGAGCAAAAGAAGCATTGGGATTTCTTGTAAAAGTACAAAGAAATTTACAAAGTAAAAAACCAACAATAAATAAAAAAATTATTAAAATTGGGGAATATATTAATCTTAATAGTCTCATAGTGTTCATATTGGGATCAAAAGATTACTATGATAACCAAATCTTAGAATTATATGAAAAAATATTAAAAGCTCAGGGCATTAATGATTTAAATGCTGTTAAAGTTGCAATAGAAAATTCAATTAATTCTGTTAAAGGTTTTCAAGAGGAATTGCAAGAAGATTATTTAGGATTTAGAAAAACATTAAGTCCTAAAGAAATGGTATCTTTGGAAGAAAATCCTCGTAATTTACCATTCAATAAAAATTTAGCTAGAGTTAAATATTCCACAAGTGAAAACTTTGTAACAAAAACCGGTTTAACTTTAAGAAAATTAGGCCTTAAAATAATGCAAAATGCTTTAAAATCAGCATCGAGAAGAAATACCATAATTGAAGAATATCACCCTGAATTTCTAGAAGGAAAAACTCCTGAAGAGGTTGATAGAACTGATACATTAGTAGAAGTAGAAAAAGTAAGTGGATTAAATGATGATGCTTATATTTTTGTCCCTAATCATTTATTTGATGAAGAGACTAATTCAATGTCTATAAGTCTTGATCGAATTGCCTTTTTCTTAGTAGGTTCAACTGATCAAATCGATCACAATCCCGTTTTAAACTTTTTGTGGCTTTCGGGTATTGCTTATGTTAATCGTCAAGACAAAGAAAGTCGGAAAGATTCTGTTCGAAAAATGGAAAAATTATTAGAGAACAAAACTAGTGTTATTGAATATATTGAAGGAAGATATAATAATACGGAAAATAAATTAGTTGAAGGAATGTTTTATAGTGCTTTTGAATTATGGGAAAAGACTGGCAAAAAAGTTGTTCCCGTTTCTACTCATACGACATTGGATGCTAGTACTGTTTATGTTTGTTTTGGAAAACCATTAGATTTTACCGGCATGAATAAGTATGAAGCAAGAGATTTAATCAGATCTAAAATTGCCGAGATGCATTATGAACAAATTCGCCAACATAGTATTCCTTTAACTAGAGAATATTTAGACTCTAGAAAAGATTATCATTTAGATTATATGATAGCTAGAAGACAAGAATATTGTCATCATAAATGGTATGATGATGTTTGGGATGAAGAGTTAACTGGATTCGTTGATAAAAATGTTACTAGTCCTTTAGAAGTTAGAGCTAGTTTAGATAACGTTCGAGTAACTCCGCAAAATGCTCATATCTTGGCCCCAGTTTTAGCTCGAAGAGAACAAGATAAAATGTATGATTTTACCCATTTTATGAAAGATACTTATGATAAAGACATAAGGGCCTTATATCCTGATAGTGATATTTTGGATTTTGAATATCAAAAAGAAGGAAAAAGTCGCAAAAGAACTAAATAAGAAATTTTAAAGAGGCAAGACCTCTTTTTTTGTGACTTTTAAATGAAAATGTCCTAATTTTAAATAAGTATTTTTTAGTAAAAATGTCCTGTTGAAAAATAATGGATAATTTTAAAATAATTCTAGTCGTTTTTAAGTTAAAATGTCCTATTGAAAATTATATTATATTTTGTTAGGATAAATACCATTACTTAGGGGATAAGGCAACACTGAGGAGTGACCTGAGCACTAAGTAATGGTTACACAAAAAAGGAAGCAATAAGTTTAATTAACAAAGCTTCCGTTTTTATTTGTTCCTTTTTTGGCAACCAAAAAGCGATAAACCTTGGGGTTTGGGGCAAAGTCCCAAGATAAATTATCTTAGCATCATATTTTTTCGCCAAGGATGATTCTCTGATGGCTTATGAGATGATGGTGCTTTTATTACTTTTGGTTTTTGATAAATAATTGGTTTGGGTTTTTCTACTTCTTCTAATTTATATAGTTTTTCTTTAATTAACCCATATAAATCTTTATTATAAGTATTAACAACTATACATTCAGTATGATTAGGGAACGAAATAACTTCACCAGTGTTTAAATCTACTGGAACATAATATTTATTAAAATATTTAATTGAAGAAGCATTGTCTATTGATCTTTTTATTCTGATTGAAATAATAATGTTTAGTTCTTCAATCGAGTAATCATTTTCTCGCATCATATTTTTATTTGGATTAATATCATAAGAGAATCTATTGTTCATTTTAGGAATAAATATTTCATTTAAATATTTATTTGCTTCTTCAATAGTTTTAATACTATTTAAATTTAATTCAGCCTTTAATCTTCTTTTAAAGGTTCCATTTTCTCTTTCGACATTTGGCTTAAATAATGGATTACTATTGCATTGAAGTTGAATTTCTAAATCTTCACATATTCTTTTAAATTGAGTTACATTTAGTTTAGACATAGAACTTCGGGCATTATTAACAGAAAACGAACTTCTTTTATCAGTTTTTATTTTTTTGGGAATTCCATAGACAGTTATTATATTCATTAATATTGTTATGTAGGCTTCGGTAGTTTCTTCATAAGCAAACCATCCATACAAAACTTTTTTAGTTGCTTTATCTACTGCCAGGTGTAGAAATGTTTCTTCATTACCAAACCATATCCAAGAAGCTGCATCCATTTGAATTTCCTCTCCAAAAGAATAATGTAAACTTGATCTTCTGATATGCTTTTCTTGTTCTTCTTGTTGCCTTTGTTCAAAAAGTTGAATTTGGGGTTTAGTTATAGTTTCGTCTTTAATTGCATTTCTCATTTTTTCGTTATATAATCTAATTGTTTTATGTTGAGCGAGTGGAGATATTATATCTTCAATTTGAAATATAGTAAACATAGCAGAATAAGAGATACCATATTTCATTCCTTGCTCTTCATAATAATGTGAGAAATTAAATTCTGAATATTTATCTAAGTAATTGTTGACAATTTCGTTAGATAAATTTTTTGAAATTTTTTTATTGCTTGTTGTTCCTCGATTTTTATGTATTAAACCCTTTTCACCTTCCGAAACAAATCTTACAATTAATCTTCTTATTTGTCGGTCTGTTATTCCTAATTTTAAAGCGGCTTCTTTTTGAGTTATTTCTCCATTTAATACATTTTGAATAACTTCCATTCTCAATAATTCTTTTGCATTTAATTCAACCATAATATTTCTCCTTTCTGAAGAAATTATTATAGGACATTTTCACTAAATAACCACTAAAAAAATAGATTCATTTTTTAATCTATTTTCATTAGGACATTTTCATTTAAAAATTGGTTTTAAAAAGCGGACATTTTCACTAAATAGTCACATTTTAAAGAGGCAAGACCTCTTTTTTCTTGTATTTAATTCGTCAAAATGTTACAATATTTTTAGAATAGAAGGTATGCATATGGCGGAGTTTGAATTACAGTTAGTATCATTAATATTTATTGCATTATTATTGATAATATATTTTCCTAAAGAGAAAGCTAAATTTCCAGAAAATAAGTATTATGATATTATGTTGATATGTGCTTTTTTATCCATTTCGATTACGACAGGGCTCCACATATTTGTTTATTTTAAAGGCTTTGAAAGTGCTTTAAAAATTGCTTCTTTTATAGAAATTTTAAATAAGATTGTATCGGTTTTATATATGATATTTTTTGGCTCCATCTTAGGTTATACTTTAACTATCAATAAAAAAATAAAGATAAGCCAAGAGAATTTAGATGGCATATTATTAATTATTTATATCTTTTATGCTTTTGTTATTTCTTTTACCAGTATTAATATTGAACTAGTAAATGGGATATCTACAGTGTCGGGTAGTACCACAGATATTACCCAATCCGTTTTAGCTACTACTGAACTTCTTAATTTAATTGTACTTTTATTAAATCATAACAACTTAGATAAACGGTATAATATTATTTACTTCGTTTTATTCTTTATTTTCCTATCAGGCATTAGTAGTCTTATATTCCCTGGCTTTAATTTAAGCGATGTTATTTTAGTTTTAACTTGTTATACAATGTATAGTACAATCGAAAACCCTGATGTTAAAATGATTGAACAATTAAACATTGCAAAAGAGCAAGCGGAAAGAGCTAATAAAGCAAAGACAGATTTCTTATCGAATATGTCGCATGAAATTAGAACTCCGCTTAATGCGATTGATGGTTTTAGTCAACTTATTTTAGAAGAAGATAATATTTCGGAAATTAAAGGAGAAGTACGAGATATTATGGCGGCGAGTCAAAATCTATTAGAGATTGTAAATGGTATCTTAGATATTTCTAAAATTGAAGCAAATAAATTAGAAATCATTAAAGTAGAATATGAACCTGCGAAAGTATTTGATGAACTTGTTAAATTAACTAAAGGCAGAATTGGTGATAAGCCTTTAGAGTTTAGAGTAAATATTGCGAAAGATTTACCAGAATATTTAAATGGCGATTATGTAAGACTTAAACAAATAGTTTTGAATTTACTTACCAATGCGGTTAAATATACTAAAGAAGGGTTTGTAGAATTTAATGTTGATGTGGTCAAAAAGAACAATATTTGTCGATTAATTATTAGTGTTAAAGATAGTGGTATTGGAATTAAAAAAGAAAATATTGATAAATTGTTTACTAAGTTTGAAAGATTTGATTTACAACATAACATGACAATTGAGGGAACCGGTTTAGGCCTTGCCATTACGAAAAAATTAGTAGATCTAATGCATGGAAAAATAGTAGTAGAATCAGAGTATGGCAAGGGTTCTAATTTTACCGTAGCAATAGATCAAAAAATTGTAACTTCTCCAAAGAAAGTCAAAGAAGTTCCTAAAGAAAGTAAAAAATTAGATGTTAAAGGTAAAAAGATCTTAATCGTTGATGATAATGCTATAAATTTAAAAGTAGCAGCTAGACTTCTTTCTACTTATAAACTCGAAACCGATGAAGCCGAAAGTGGTTTTGAATGTTTAAAGAAAATTGAAAAAGGAGCTAAATATGATTTAATTTTAATGGATGATATGATGCCCAAAATGAGTGGTGTTGAAACATTTAAGAAATTAAAAAATATGGAAGGCTTTGATATTCCAGTTGTTGCTCTTACCGCTAATGCCATTGCGGGTATGAAAGAAAATTATTTAAAAATAGGATTCAATGATTATATTTCTAAACCTATTGATAAAAAAGAATTAGAAAGAGTTTTAAATACTTATTTGAAATAATTTAATTGACATAAAATAAGAAAAAAGTGTTAAATATGAGGATAAATCAATATTAACTCTTTTTTTTGTGATATAATTTTTATAGTAGAGGTGGTTTTTACGAAAGATGTAAGTATTTTAACAAATAATGGAGTTGATTTAGAGTATGCAGTTGGCCTTTTAGGAGATTTGAGTTTTTATGATGAAACTTTAGAAATGTTTTTAGAGGAAAATAAAACGAGAATTCCGAATATTGCAAAATATAAAAAAGATCAGAATATGGCTGATTATGCAATATTAGTGCATGCTTTAAAAAGTGATTCCAAATATTTGGGATTTATGAGTTTAGTAGATATTGCTTATGCTCATGAACTTGCTAGTAAAGCCAATAATATTGATGAAGTAAATAAGACTTATGATAAATTAAGGCAAGAAGTTGATAAATATACTAAACTTGCCAATGAATATTTAGGAAAGAGTGAATAAAAATGAAAAAAATATTAGTAGCGGACGATTCAAAAATAATTAGTAATATTGTCGAAAGAGCTTTTAAAGATCAATACGAAGTAGTAGTGGCGTTTAATGGAAAGGAAGCCATCGATATTATTAAAAATAATGTTGATGATTCCATTATTGGGTGCTTGCTTGATTTAAATATGCCCGAAGTTGATGGTTTTGCTGTTTTAGATTATTTTAAAGAAAATAAACTTTTTAGAAGAATACCAGTTTGTATTATTACGGGTGATGTGGCTAAAGAACGAGTAGATAGAGCTTTTAACTATGATATAGTTGATGTTCTAGCCAAGCCATTTACTTTTGAAAATGTCCGTAGTGAAGTAGAAAAAATTGTTAATTTAAGTAGTTTAAATTAAGGATAAATATGGATAAGAATATTTTTAAAAAGTTTTCGTATGGCTTATATATTGTTAGTACTAAAGATAATGATACTTTATCGGGATGTGTAGTTAATACGGCTGTGCAAATAACGAGTCAAAATCCTTTAATTGCTGTAAGTGTTAATAAAGAAAATTATACGAATGAAATAATTAAGAAAAGTAAAAAGTTAGCTATTAATGTTTTAAGTAAAAATGTAAATAAAGAGATAATTAATAAGTTTGGTTTTTATTCCTCAAAAGAAGTTTCTAAATTTGATAATATAGAATATGAAATAATTAATAATGTTCCTGTTATAAAAGAGGGTAGTTGTGGTTATTTAATTGGTGATGTCGTAGATATAGTTGATTGTGAAAGTCATGATATCTTTTTAGTAAGAGTAAGTGCTAGTCAAGTTTTAAGGGATGATGAAGCTTTAACCTATAAATATTATCAAGAAAATATGAAAGGAAGATCGCCAAGTAAAGCCCCAACTTATGTTGAAGAAGTTGAAAATACTTCCTCTTCTAAATATCGGTGTCTTATTTGTGGTCATATTTATGATGATGCTAAAGAAGATGTTCCTTTCGCCTCATTACCTGATGATTGGGTTTGTCCAGTATGTGGCGTAGGCAAAGATAAATTTGAAAAAATAAGTTAAAAAAAATTGGCTTTTGGAAAAGTCAATTTTGGTTCTAGAATTTCTAGTGTGAAGTAAAATTTAGTAAAATGTAGGTCTAACCTAATAAAAACAGGTATTTTTAAT
>CANQXW010000040.1 GCA_947627925.1 uncultured Bacilli bacterium
TATTAAAAATACCTGTTTTTATTAGGTTAGACCTACATTTTACTAAATTTTACTTCACACTAGAAATTCTAGAACCATTGTTATCAACATTTTTTTAAGGGGATAAACATATAATTCTTTAGGTGAACTATGAAAAAATTCCTATTTTGTTTATTACTATTAATGCCTCTTAAAGTTTTTTCTATTAGTGCGTCTTCAGCTATTGCTATGGATCTTGATACGGGAAGAGTATTATATGGTTATAATTTAGATAGTAAAAAGTTAATTGCCAGTACCACGAAAATAATGACGGCTTTAATAGCTATTGAAAAAGGTAATTTAGATGAAATTGTAACTGTTTCGGATGTTATTTATGAAGCCTTTGGTAGCTCTTTATATTTGGAGGTTGGCGAAGAAATAAGTTTAAGAGATTTATTATATGGTTTAATTATGCGAAGTGGGAATGACGCGGCCTTAGTAATTGCCAATTACATTTCAGGTAGTGAAGAAGAGTTTGTGTATTTAATGAATGATTATGCAGCCAATTTAGAAATGAATAATACTACTTTCTATAATCCCCATGGTTTAGAAGAAAGTAATGGTAATGCTAATACTTCAACTGTTCGGGATATGGCTAAATTAACTAAATATGCCATGGAAAATAGTACCTTTAGAGAAATTTTTAAAACGAAAGATCATGTTTGTAAAACTAATTATAAGACTTATGCTTGGCATAATAAAAATAAATTACTAAATGAAGATTATATTACAGGTGGAAAAACTGGTTTTACGGAACTTGCTCGTAGGACTTTAGTATCAACTGGTAGCAAGAATAATCTTAATATTGTGGTGGTTACTTTAAATGATCCTAATGATTGGCAAGATCATAAAGATTTATATAATGATATTTTTAAAGAATATAAAAGTTATCAAATAATTAATAAAGATAAATTTAAAATAGATAAGGAAAATTATTATCAAAATGCTAAATTTTTGGTTAAAAATGATTTTTTTATGGCTTTAACTAAAAAAGAATTAAAAAAGGTAAGTATTAATATTAACCTTTTAAAATTAAAAGATTTTGCTGATGATGATATTGTCGGATATGCAGCCGTTTCTTTGGATGGGGAAGTTTATCATAAAGAGCCAATTTATATTTATAAAGTAAAAGAGGAAGAAAACTTATCTTGGTGGCAAAAATTTAAAAGGTGGTTATTCTAATGGTTGGCTATATTTGGGCTTTTTTAATTGGGATTGGCATTATCTATTCTTTACTTAGTGGCAATATTAATGTTATTAATGAAAGTATTTTAACTAATGCTAATGAGGCCTTAGATTTAATATTAAATTTATTGCCCATTATTGTACTTTGGACCGGTATTTTAAAAATTGCCGAAGTAAGTGGTTTGCTTGATAAATTTGCTCATGTTTTAAACCCGCTTTTAAGTAAATTATTTCCTACTGTTCCCAAAGATAATAAGGCTTTAGGTTATATATCTTCTAATATTGCGGCGAATATGTTAGGACTAGGAAGTGCCGCTACACCGGCGGGTTTAAAAGCGATGAATGAACTGCAAAAAATTAATTCGGATAAAAATGTGGCCAGTCCCGCGATGATTACTTTTTTAATTTTAAATACCGCCGGAGTAACTTTAATTCCTACCACTATATTAGCTTTGCGAGTAGCTTATAATTCTTTAAATCCTGGCGAAATAATACTGCCCGCTATTTTAGCCACCATTTGTTCTTCGGTAGCTGGTCTTACTTTAGATTACTTTATTCGGAAAAGGAGTCAAAAATGGAAATAATCTCCAAAATAATTTTGCCCATCTTTATAATTATTATAGTTTTTTATGGGGTTAAGAAAAAGATAAATGTTTATGATGCTTTTTTAGAAGGAGCTAAAGAAGGGTTAGTTACCACTTTTAATATTTTTCCATCCGTTATGGCGATGATTTTTGCTATTAATATTTTTTTAGATAGTAATTTTTTAAGTTTTGTAATTAAACTTATTAGTCCTATGTTAGGGAATATTACTGTCCCTTTAGAAATTATTCCGATGGCTTTATTAAGACCAATTTCTGGAACGGCCTCTTTAGCGATAATGAATGATATTTTTAAAAGTTTTGGTCCTGATTCTTTCATTGGTCGCCTAGCATCAGTCTTACAAGGATGCACTGATACCACCATATATGTTATCGCTCTTTATTTTGGGACAGTTAAAATAACTAAAATTAAACATGCCCTTTGGGGTGGTTTGTTTGCTGATTTAGTTGGCATAATCGCAGCGATTATCATTACTAATCTTTTCTTTTAAAGCATTTTTTGCTATACTTTTGTTGTGATGTCTATGGAAAGATTACAAAAAGTGATTGCCAGTTCTGGTTATACTTCAAGAAGGAAAGCCGAAGAATTAATAACAAGTGGTCAAGTAAAAGTCAATAATGAAGTCATTAATACTCTTGGTTATAAAGTTTCCGAGGGTGATATTATTGAAGTAGAGGGAACTGTTTTAAATAATTATAATCCTAAAGTTTATTATATTTTAAATAAACCAAGAGAGGTTATTTGTAGTGTAAGTGATGAAAAAGGTCGGAAATGTGTTGTTGATTTAATTAAAACGGAAGTGCGGATTTATCCTGTTGGCAGATTAGATTACGATACCACGGGTTTAATCATTTTAACTAATGATGGCGATTTAGCCAATATTTTAATGCATCCTCATCATCAAATTAAAAAAACTTATATTGCGAAAGTGAATGGTATATTAACTGCTGATGATTTTAAAAAATTACGGGCTGGAATAGATATTGATAAAAGAAAAGTCCATATCGATAACTTTAAAGTCAAAAAAATTGATAAACTAAAAAATACTTCTTTAGTAGAAATTACAATTCATGAAGGAAGAAACCATATTGTTAAAAGAATTTTTGAATCTTTGCATTATGATGTTTTAAAACTTACGAGAAGTAAATATGCTTTTTTAGAAATTGATGATTTAAAAAGTGGCGAATACCGCGAATTATCTAAAAGCGAAGTAGCTGAATTATATAAACTAAAATAGATTATTAAATTTAATAATTTATTTTTTTAGGGCATAAAAAAACTCCATTACTGGAGTTAAGCTACACTTTCAGCTTCGGAATTAAAATCATTTTTTATTTCTTCATCTAATTCTTCATCTGGTTTTTCATTTAGATTTTCATCTAATTCTTCGTCATCGTGATTGCAGCAATCTTTCTTTTCACAATGTTCACATTGATGTTCTTCTTCTTGAACTTCTTTTTCTTCTTCCACACCTTCAGCATAATTAATGGCGTTAGTTGGACAAGAAGACATCGCATTTTGAACATTTTCGCTTTCAATGTTTTCTTGACTGATTACTTCAGAATATCCTTCATCACCAAAATCAAAATGTTCAGGATCAATAGCCACACAAGCGCCACAGCCAATACAGGCTTCTTTATTAACAAATAGTTTTTTCATATGTTCCTCCTTTTTTAATTATATAAAAAAATAACTTTAAAAGCAATTATTTACTCATTAAACTATGTCAAATGAAAATGATAAAATATTTAAAAAAGTTAACTATTGTGTTATCATTAGGTTATGAGGTGTTTACTATGAGTTCAAGAATGAGTAAATATTATGAAGAAGATGCTGAGATGCCATCACGGTATCATAAAAATGAAGATTTATATAAAGAAATAAATAAAAATGAAATAGACAATTTTGAAATAAAAAGTAATTCGACTTTACTTGGGGAAAATAAAAATGAAATTGATGTGGAAAAAATCAAAAAGATTTTAGATACCAAATATAACGAAACTCCCCAAAGGAAAAGCATTCGATTGGAAGAAGAAAAAGAGGAAGAGCCAATCTTAGAAGATACTAAAGAGTATGATATTAATGTTGTCTTAGAAAAAGCTAAAGAGCAAAAAGATGACAATTATGAAGAAGAAAGACTTAAACAAATTCGTAATACGCAATTTGATATTTTAAAAAATCTTAATGTTGAGGAAAAAGAAAATGATGACGATGATATAGACGATGACGATGATGATACAACTACGGATACAGGAATGAATAAAGATTCTTTAGAAGAAGAAAATTTAAAAAGTTTAATTAATACCATTGCTTTTAATGAACATAAGAATAATGAACATAATGCCTCTTTAGATATTTTAAGTGATTTAAAGGGTGATGATAATACGGAAGTCCTTGATGGTTTAAAAGAAGAAATGGAATCTTTAGAAGATGAAGAGGAAGAATCTTCTTCAAAAGAGTCAAAAGAAGTAGAAATGACGAATTCTTTTTATACTTCGTCTAATGCTTTAAGAAAAAAAGACTTTGAAGAGCTTGATGATGATTTTAAAGATACAGTAGAGGTTAATGGCATCTTTTTAAAGATTGTCATTGTTATCATTGTTTTAGTCTTTTTAGTAGGTATTGCCTTATTAATTAAATCTTTATTTTTCTCATAATATTTAATATGGGAAAATTAAAAACTCACAAATTAGCCAAGAACTCTTTTATTAAAGAAATAATAATGGTGTTTTTGGTTTCTTTAATTTGGGCAGTTATTTTATTTAATATTTTTGCCAATAAATTATATAACAAAGCGTCTACGTTAATTAATGCGAAGATTGATAAAATTGTCTATCAGTTTTTTAGTGATTTAATAACCGATGATGTAATTAATAAAGAAAGTATTAACGATATTTTGAATATTACCAAAAATAATCAAGGTGAAATTTTAGCGGTAACTTATGATTTAGAAAAGTCTTATGCTATTTTAACGAAAGTATCGAATATTTTAGAAAAAGGATTAAGTAATTTAGAAAATGGCCAAATAGATGTGACGATTTATGATAAATATATTGAAAGTGGACCTAGAGGTTTAATTTTATATATTCCTTTCTTTTTAAATAGTCATAATATTTTTATAAATAATTTAGGTCCTAAAATTCCGGTGTTAATTAATTTAAATGAATCTCTTTTAACCAATATTAAAACGAAAGTAACTAATTATGGATTTAATAATGCTTTATTAGAAATTTATATAACGGTAGAAATTGATAAATTAATTATTACGCCGATGAAAGAGAATAGTCAAAAACTTAATTATGATATTTTGGTAGCGTCTTTAGTTGTTAATGGTAGTGTTCCGGAATTTTATGGCGATAGTTTAGAAGCATTTAGTAATGCGCTTAATCTTTTCAATAAAGTATAAATGTGTTATACTTATAATAGGGTGAGAGTGTGAAACCATTTATCAATGAAGCATTTGAAAAAGCTGTAAATGATTATTTGAGTAGTAAAGAAAATACCGATAGTATTCTTTATAATTCTTTTTTGACGGTCGTAATTAGAATGCTAATCTGTATATATGGTGAGTTGGATATTATTAATCCTTATCAAACCCAAAATGAAGATGCTTTAGATAATAATTTAAAGCGTTTTGGGGCCAAACAAGAAGAAGTTGATAATTTAAAAAGATTAATGGATGGTTATTTTAAAGTGGAAAAAAGAAATCAAAGTTCCGTAAAAAGTGAATTAAATCCTTATTTTATTGAAGTTCAAAAATGTTTAGTTGATTTATTTAATTTAAAAAGACTTAATTTTGATTTAAGTGAATCTGAGGAAAAAGATTTCTTTGATTTATTATATACCCCAGGCACCAGTAATTTTTATAGAATATCTGAAAATTATCGGCATGCCGAAAATCCTTATGAAATTGCGGAATATTATCAAGAAAAGATGAAAATTGAGAAACCAGCTTTGAAAGAAGATGAGAAAGATTTATTAGGCTTTGATGTTTATAAATTATTTAATGTCAGCATTGCGGATTTAAGCAAAATGAGTAATGATGATGTATCTAATCTTAATAAAGAAATTTATGAATCATTAGATATTAAGGAAAATGCGATTAATAAGGATTACTTATTAAGTGAAAAAATAAAACAAATAAAAATTAAAAATAATCCAGTAACAACGGGTAATGGATATGTAGATATATTACTTGTCATGAGTATTATTGTTACATCTATTATGGTGGTTATTATTTTTGGGTCATTAGTATTTTAGGGTGGTTAAGATGAAAGTAGTTATTAGAGAAAAAGAATATGAAGTATTAAAAGACTATGGTGAAACTGTTTTGGATAGTAATTTAGAAGAAATAGTAACCGATTATTATGATAATTTTGACTATATTGTTGGTGATTGGGCTTATGGTAAAGTGAGATTAAAAGGATTCTATGATAAAGGCCATAAGTATGTCAAAGAACATAATAATATTGAAAATGTTGATAAGTATATTGAAAATAATTGTGCTTATGGTTGTAAATATTTTATTCTTAAGAAAATTGTGGATGATAAACAAAAAGAGGTTAATTTCGGAGAGGATATTCGAAAATGATATTCGAAAATAAATAAATATAACTAACTTTTAGCGAAAAATTAT
>CANQXW010000041.1 GCA_947627925.1 uncultured Bacilli bacterium
GGTGTTTGAGAAAATCTCTAGAGTGTATGTATTATAAGTATTAAGGTATGGATTAAGTGGCAATCGAGTAATTAAAACGGTGACGTTTAGTTCTTTTCTTTAAAGAGAAATCGCTAACGGGTAACTTTTAGTAGAAAAGAGAGAAATTCAACTCGACCTAAACCATAAAATTGATTTATAATATACCATATTTTTTTTATTTTAGGAGAATTTATGAAAAAACATTGGATTTTAGTTGCGTTTATTTTAACTTTTTTCTTAGCAATTATTTTTAGTTTAATTGCTAATTTTTTAGGTAATTTTAATAATATTGTGTTAATTATTTGTATTTTAGTGGTTATTTTAGTGGGAATTATTTTTGATATTATAGGAACCGCTATTTTAAGTTGTGATGAAAAAGTCTTTCATTCTAAAGCTAGTCAAAAGATGAAAGGGGCTAAAACGGGAATTAAATTAATTAAAAATGCGAGTACGGTAGCGAGTTTTTGTAATGATGTAGTAGGAGACATTTGTGGCATCATCAGTGGTAGTTTAGTAGCTATTTTAGTAGTTAATATAGCCCGCTCTGGAGAAATTTCTTTATGGAATGTTTTGATGGCCTCCATATGTTCATCTTTGACAGTTGGAGGAAAAGCCATTGGTAAAAGGATTGCAGTTAAAAAAAGTAATGAGATAATTGGTATGGTTTCCCAATTTTTAGAAATTTTTTCCAAGAAAAAATAGTCATTGCGACTATTTTTTTGTAATAACTTTAATTAATTTAGGATTTTGGACGGTTTTTTCATACACGTATATTGCTTCTGGAGCTTTGGTTGAATCAAATAATTGATAATCAATTTCATCAAACATTTTAGCGGTAATTCTATCTATGCCTCTAATGCCGGCTTCACTATCCGCACTAGCTTTTACAATTTCGTTTGCTAACCCATCAAGGCCACCCTCAACAATGTTGAAAGCAATTCCTCTTCGGTTATAATCCGCTATTTTTAATTTTAAAAGACTAAGTTCAGATTCTAATAAATATCTCTTTTTATCATTAAAGGATAAATTATTGATAGTAATAAAAGTTTTAAAACGATTAATAAATTCTGGCTTAAAACCATATTCGATATAATCATTTTCATCAAAATAATTATGATCTGCTGAAGGACAATCATCGCCTCTACCGGCTCCATTAAAAGCTCCGCAGCCGATAACCGTTACTAAACTAGTATCAAATTGACTGGCGGTAGTTGGCCTTATATCGAATAGGCCGCCTTCAATAATTTTAAGTAAGCCATTTTGAACTTCAAAAGTATTATGTTGCGAAGAAGAGGCACTATCTTTATCATAAGCTATTTTGTCTATTTCATCTAAAACTAATATTCCTCTTTGGGCAAGTTTCATATCGCCACCACTAGCCAAATATAATCCTCTTAACAGCTCGATTAAGTCATTTCCTTTCCAACCGGAACCTGTAAATTGGGAAATATCGGTAGCAAAAACCGGAATATTAAATTCTTTTGCTAATTGTCTAGTAATTTCGGTTTTACCACAACCAGAAGGACCACTGATTAAAACATTTTCTTTTAAAGTAATGCGTTCGCTTAAAGAATAATCCGTATTTGCTAAGGTATAATTACGATAAAGGGCCAATGCCGCTTTTTTTACCGCTTCTTCTTGATTAATAACTCGCGAATTTATTCTATTAACAATCTCTGAAATTGGCGGTAATTTAGTACTATCTTCTTTATCATCTTTAGTTTTAATAGTAGGAGCCGCCCCATCTTTTTTAATTGGGTAATTAATTGCTTCCATAATTAATAGTCCATTTTTAATAAAATTTAATAATTGAGTTTTATTTTTAAAATTAAATTCTGTACACTCTTTTTGCATTGATACAAAAAACTCAACAACTGCTTTGGTGCCATATAAATCGATTAAGGGATTTATATCGTCTGCACATAATAAAATAGCATATTCGTTATCATGAATCCGAAGATAATCATTACACATTAGAGTAGTTATTTCATCAGTAGAAAATTCAACATCTTTGTGATAAAAAGAGTAGCTACCTGTAGTTTGATATTCCATTGTATCAGGGACTTTTTTTATACGAATCAAACTATTAAATGTTTTATTTTTAAAAGAGAATATATAGAACTCGGTATCTTTAAGCACAATCTTCGCTCCTTTACGAAGTGTTATTTTATCAAACTATTGATTATTTGTCTAGAGTCCCAAACTAAAAAAAGCCAGTCAAGCTAGCTATTCTTTAGTTTCAAAGTGATTAAATAATATTCCGATATTAATTAATCCACATATTCCGACAATGGCATACACAATTTTTGGAAGCATAGAGGCATCTCCGAATAGAGATTCTACTAAATTGAAGTCAAAGAAACCAATTAAGCCCCAATTTATTGCTCCAATTACTGTAAATATTAATGTCGTTTTTTGAAATGTTTCCATCTATTCACTCACCTTTATTAGTATTATTAACCCTTTTCTTAAAAATATACATGAATATTTAGATAATTAAGAAATATATTTAAATAGAAAAGGAAAGTGGTAAATTGAAAAAATTAGCTGTCTTATTATGTTTGGGATTATTTCTTTGTGGTTGTGGTAAAACTAAGCCAGAAGATGTCATTAAAGACTTTAAAACTAGTGTTAATAACGTTAAAAGTTATAAAGTAACCGGTAATATGGAAATAAGTAATGATGAAGAAACATTTACTTATAGTTTAGAAAGTTATTATTTAAAAGATAATTATTATAAGGTTATATTAGTTAATCAAACTAATAATCATGAACAAATTATTTTAAAGAATCAAAATGATATATATGTTATTACACCAGCTTTGAATAAGAGCTTTAAATTCCAAAGTGAATGGCCTGGTAACTCTAGTCAAGCCTATTTATTAGGAAGTCTATTAAGTGATATTGAAAATGATGAAGAGGCTAGTGTTAGTGAAAGTGATAATGGTTATGTTATTAAAAGTAAAGTAAATTATCCGAATAATGAAGAGTTAAAATACGAAAAAATCTATTTAAATGATAAGAAAGAAATAGAAAAAGTCGAAGTATTTAATGAAAATGATATTGTGAAAATTAAAGTTACTTTTGATAATGTCGATTTAAAAGCTGGCTTAAAGACAAGTGATTTTAAACTTGATGACTATGTTAAAGAAGAAAAAGAGGAACCTAAAAAAGAAGAAAATAAAACAAATACTAATAGTACTAATAGTACTAATACCAATGATACTAATACTAAATGTACTGATGGCCAAAATTGTGAAACAGATAAAAAAGAAGATGATCCCTCAGATGATGGTGCTTTGCAAAAGCCAAATGGTAGTGGCGCTAAAAACACGGCCAACATTGAAAATATTATCTATCCTTTATATATACCGAGCAACACTTATTTAACAAGCTCTGAAAAAGTGGAAACAACTTCAGGTAATCGGGTTATTTTAACCTTTAGTGGGGATAAAAATTTCGTTTTAATTGAAGAGCCCACTATCGCAAGTGATGCCATGGAAATTGTTCCGGTGTATGGTGAACCCTTACTCTTATCCGAAACTATTGGAGCTTTAAGTGCTAATAGTCTAAGTTGGGATGTAAATGATATTTCTTATTATTTGGCTAGTACCGAGTTATCGGTTTCAGAAATGCAATTAATTGCTAATTCTTTAGGAAATGCTTCCTTAGTCGCTGGAATTAAATAATAATCATATAGCAAAAAACTATATGATTTTTTTAATTAAATATAATAAAAACATAAAAAATCATGGTATAATATAATTAGCTTTAAGGAGATGATAATTGTGCAAAATAGTATGAATTTAATGATTGACTCATCCGCTATTATTCCTATAATAAATCAAAATCAAACTCAAATAATTTTTCAAAGGCATTGTAATTATGATAGAACAAACGGAGAGCTTATACCAGAATCAGCAAATTATCAAAGGCAAGTTATAACATCATTTATAAATGATATAAAAGCAACTTTTACATTCTGTGATTTACAAAATACTTATTTTCTTTTAACTGCCAGCAATACTACTTCAAACAATGGCTTTAAAAGATGTATTGAAACTACAAATATAGCTATGGAAATGTTTAAACGATTCTTACAGGAAAGCAATATTTCAACAAGTCATATAATAAATTTGAATGATAGTTTAAATTATAAAGGCTCTATTCATGAAAGCCAACAATTAACAGAGCCTCAAATGTTTACTGATTCTACTGGTTATTTTGAATTTTTAAAAGAAAAACATAATGGTATTAATTCGGATTTTTGGATTGATTTTGAAGAAGATTTATCTAAAGGTAAAAGAGAAGAATTAAATTCAGAAGGTCCAGATCAAATTGTAGAAAGAGCTGTTTATTATGTAAATGTATTACAAAGGTATTCTAATTATTTTCATATGAAATACCCAAATACTAGACTTATTATTTGGTGTGGAACTCACTACGATTTAATAAGTCCTTTAGTTAAACAGAGAATTTTAGATTGGGAAAAATCTGCTATAGTTAATGTTCAATATTGTGGAGGAATATCACTTGTATTAAATGAAAATAATGAAATTATTGCCAATATAAACGGAATTAATTATCCTTTTGATTCTCAATATAATAAACAGCCTCATCGACGCTTTTAAATATTGGCACACCATATTTAGCAAACCTAGAAAAATATTTTCTGGTTTGTTTGATTTTATCTAAATCATCGCTTTTAATGCCACCGTCATAATTATGTGCTTCTCTATGCTTTATATATTTTAAATGAGTTTTAAATTCAGGTATCACAATAGCATCAGGAATAATATTTACACAACTAGCCCCCATAATCCAAAAGCCTTGTTTTTTAGCTTGTTCAGTAATTACATCTGCTCTTCTTTCTATTGTATCAATTTCTTCACCTGGCCAATTCCACCAATCTCCATTAGGAAATGCTTTTGTAGCTTCCCAAAGAATATCTCCATCAATCCAGTTTTTAACTTTTTGATTGTTAATAAAATATGTTTTACCAACACCAGAGGGGCCATATATAAAATACCCTTTATTATGAGTATTATATTCTTTTTTTAATTCATCATAAGTGCTTGTACCATCTGAAAATATTAATGGAGTTTCTTCACTATATAAATCTTCATAATAAATTTTTAAACTTTTATTTTTCATATTACTACACCCTATGTTTTTATTATATCATGCAAAACTAAAAAATAACTATATTTTTTTATGTTTGCATTTAATCGTATATTTAGGTATAATAATTTTTAGAAGAAGGAAATTGTATGAAAAAAAAGAAAAATGCATTAAAAGAAAATCCTATGATGGGAAGTAAAAAGAATAAAAAGATTAAAGTTAATAATGTGGTAAGTGATGATGAAAATGAAATTAAAAGATTTATTTTTATCATTTTAGGAATTGCGATCATAATGGGTATTATTTATGGCGTTACGGAACTTGTGGCTAGCAAAAAAGATGATGATGCGGTCGAAGTTGTTAAAGGATCTATCAATTATGATAAAGTATCAGTTGGAACGCTTTTAAATCGTCCTTATGATGAATATTATGTTTTAGTATATGATAGCGAATCTAAAGAAGCCGTTAAGTATTCCGCAATGATGACAACTTATAAAGAAAAAGATGAAGAAGATTCTTTAAAAATTTATTATTGCGATTTAGGTAATTCATTAAATAAAAAATATTATAATGTTAATGAAGACAATAAGAGTAATAAAAAAGCTCAAAAAGTTGAAGATTTTGACTTTGGCGATTTAACATTATTACATATTAAAGATGGTAAAGTTTCAGAATATATTGAAGATTACAAAACTATACAAGAAAAATTAAAGTAAGTCAATAAATGAAGTGTACCCAATAAAGTAGACAAAGAAAAAAAAGAGAATGGTAACTTCAATAGAAATAATATAAACTGATATTC
>CANQXW010000042.1 GCA_947627925.1 uncultured Bacilli bacterium
ACCACTTCTGATGATTCTATTGGACTATCGTTTTCATCATAACACTCTGCTTTATAATATGCGATATCAGGTGAATCTGTTGGCCATGCATTTCTATTTTCTTGGGGTTCACCATCTAGATAATACGCTAATGTACTGTTATTACTAATATTATTATTTTCATATGATACTTGTTCTATCTTATTATTTAATTTATGGTTTGGTAATATTATATATATTCCTTCTAATATGATTAATAATACTAAAACTACTTTAATTATTGTTTTTTTCATTGTCTTTATCCCTCCACTTCTTTATCAAAATACACATAACATAAATCTTTAGCTTTATAATCTACTTGTAAATTACCACTCTCATATGTAATATTTGTTTTTGTTGTTTCATCTTTATTAGTACATTCATAACTTCCTAATTTATATCCACTTGTAGGTATATCTTTTAATGTATATGATTTGTTATCTTTTATGGTCACAATCGTTCCTTCGGATGATTCCACTAAAGCTACAATATTTATATCTCTATTAAATGTTTCATATGTTCCTAATTCAAAACTATAATATATTCGGCATACTATTTGATAAGGTTTATCTTCAGTTACTGTTACTTTTACTTCTCCTGTAGTCTCATCTATTGAATAATCACTATAACTTACTTTATCTCCATCTTTTTCACTTGTTTTAGGTATGCAATTACTTCTTTTTTCATCTAATTTATAATTGGAAACCTCTAAAGGAGGCGTAGCTACAACATTATATTTTGAAGGTTCAAATATATCTTGAGCATAACAAAGTAAGTTAATATCGGTATTTGTTTTTAGGGTTGAGGTATCTCCTCCAGCAAAATTACCTATTTTAGTACTTAATATAGGAATTTCATTACTACTACTATAATAGGCGTAAGAATCTTTAGATACTACTTTGATTAAACAACCTATTCCTAATATTAATATAATAAATATAAATACCTTATTTTCCTTTATTTTCATTTAAACCAATTCCTTTGTGTTTATAATACCGAATCCAGATAGCAACTAAAAATAATTTGACTTTTCTTTTTCATAATACAAGCCAAATAATGAAAGAATTAATATAACTATATGGTTATACTATTCTTCTTACATTTTATAACCATTTGGTTATATTGTCAAGATAATCAATTGGATATATGAAATAATTTTAACAGGTGGTATTTATGAATTTATTTAGATTAAAAGAAATAAGAGAAGATAGAGATTTACTCCAAAAAGATATTGCTAAAGTTCTTAATATGACTCAAGTTCAATATAGCCGCTACGAAACAGGAACCAGATTAATACCCATTGATAAATTAAATACTTTAGCTAATTTTTATGGAGTAAGTGTAGATTATTTAATATGTAGGACAGATATAAAAAAGGCTTATCCTAAATCGATTATCAAATAAAAAATACCTGTAATTAGGTATTTTAATTTTTTCTATTGTTAATAACTTGATAGTTTTCCACCATTTTATTAAAAGGAATAGCACAATTAGCAGGAGAAGGAGAATATAACAAAATGGCTTCTTTTTTAGTTTTAGGTAAAATATATTTATTATATAATTGATAAGCTTTCTTACCAGTAGTATAAATATATTTAATATTACTATTTTTAAGTATTTTATTTATATTATTAGGTTTAACATTCTTAATGGAAGAATCACTAGATCCTAAAATATCACAACTATCTATTGTATCCCATAAAGCTATTTTATGTTTAGTTAAAAATTCTTTTTTACTTTCAATAGTATCTCCAATTGATTCATTAAAGACACTTTCTAAAATACACCAAAATCTATTTTGGGGATGCATATAGTAAAAATTTAATTTTCGAGATTTTTTTGAAGGCATAGATCCTAATATCAATATTTCACTATCTTTATTATAAAATGGTTCAAAAGTATGATTTACTCGCATAATAGCTCCTATTCTAAAGCTCTATATTCTTTATTCTTTAGTTCTAATAAATCTAATAATTCTGCAAAACTATTAGTAGTCTCTTCATTTATACTCCAAGTATCATTTAAATAATCATAATATTCTTTTATTAGATTAATTAGTTTAGCATAATTTAATTCCTCATTTAAATTAATTTTTTCTTTTAAAACAGCAATCATTATTTTTAAAACTTTATCAGCATCAAAATCTCTTTCCGCTACTTGAAAAATTCTTTCATCATATTCAGAAACTAGCATTGCTAAATTATTTTCATTATGACTAAATCTTAAAGCTAAATTAGATGTTAACCAATTATTTTTATCTAAATACATAGTTATTACTTCTTCCATACTTAAAGAAGCAATATTCATAAATAATTCCCACATTAACTTTAAATCCGTAGCGTAGCCATAAAAAGGTTCATCACAAATAATTGAGGTTAAAAACTCCGTACATGCTTCATTAAAGCCATAACCATAATGATATTTATCTTTATAATTAATAACATATAAACCTATTTTATCATAAAGATTATCTGATGTTGCATGAAGCATTTCATGGATTAATTTATGAAAGCTATAACCTTGGAATAATGTATCAGAGGAAAAATAAATAGTTCCATTGTAATAGAAGCCTTGGCGATTAAATCCTTTGCCTTTAGATTCTTTATAAGTTTTTGTTAAATCTTCATCATTTAAAAGTCTAATATCTAACTCTTGAATTTTTCTTTCTATACTAGTAAAGTTTTCGGAATTTAAATACATTTTAAGTTTTGTAATTAGAAAATCTTTAGCATAAGTAACAACATCTTCATTTATATATCCGTTAGTCTTACTTGTTAATTTTTCTATTTCTTCATAATTTACAACACTCATTTTTCCTCACCATTAATTTAATCTTCTTTTTCTAATACATAATAACCACTTATAAAACCACCATATACATAATCGCCACTTTTCCATTCAATAAACAAATATTGGTGATTATTAATCGTTTTATAAAAATAATGAGATAAAGTATCTGGCAAAATTAAATCTGCAATATAATCTTTAGTATACTTACTAAAACGCATATAATTATTATTTTTATAACCAATTTGAACTTCGCCATTACTTCTAAAATTTAATTTTTCTAAAGATAAATTAGTTGTTTCTTTGGCATCAGGATTAAAACTTAAAGGATTATGAACAAAATCGACTGAATGCCAAAATCCCACTAGTGAATCATCTTTAACATAAGTAAAATTAGTATCATCTTTGTGTTTAATATCTTCAATATTATAATAATTATGATTAATATTTTGATATACCGCTACTTTAGAATTATTAGAGTCTAAACTATCATTAATAGTTACATACATACAATTATTATCTATTTCATAATTATTAGCTACACCATTAAGATAAATAATTCCTTTAGTCCAAGATATAATCCAATAATTCTCTCCCTTTGGAAGTAAATATAATTCTTTAATTTGATAATCATCTTCCATATATTCTTTACTTTTAGCTTTAGTCATCGTTTCCGCTATGCCTTGTAATTCCCATTTGCCAATAGCTTTTTCATCATTAATAAAATTTTCCATTTCTAACACACTCTTTCCTTTTTGGGAGAACTCTTTTAAAAGAGTTAGAGTTGCTTCTATATTTGATACTTCTTTTTCTAAACTATCTATTTTCTTTAAGATATCTTCTTCTTTAAAATTATGAATTTCTTCTAAACTAAAGCCTAATTTTTTAAGAGCTAATATTTCTTGCATTCTTTTAATATTAGCTTCATCATAATACCGATACCCCGTATAGATATCAATATATTTAGGAGTAATTAACCCCATACTTTCATAATATCTAACAGTCTTTATCGAAATAGCAAATATTTTAGCAAAATCTCCTATTCTTATCATTTTTTCTCCCTTCTTTATCAACATACATCTACCCTTAAGGGAAGAGTCAAGAATAATTTTAAAAATTAATAATGGCTAGTTAATGTACGATGATAAGGTTTTATCATTTTTTCTTTGTCTTGACCAAGAAGCCAAATAAAATCATTAATATCCATTCTTGCAAATTTTCTTCCTATTTTCTCATAAATATAATTAATTACAGCTAAAGTTGCTGCTCTAATTTCAATTTCTTCTTCACTATTTTCTTCTAATTCTATTTTTTGATCAACTTTTGCTTCTAAGGAAGAAGAAAACTCTATCATGCCATAACAACGCATAACTTGGGGAATCTTATAATCAGCACAACCAACAAGATGAGAATAATCTATATTAGGTATACCTTTAATCTTTTTGATATGTAAAATATCAGAAGTTAATAATTGAGCTCTTTTATAAAAATAAATTTTTTCACCCTTATACATTGCCTCATCAGCAAAATAAGAAAGGTTTTCAACAAGATAATTTAGTAGTTCAGTATCGCTATTCATATCTTTAACTAATTCATAAAAACTTTTACCCTCTTTTTGTAAAAATTTATTCATTAAAACTAAATTATCATATCTATTTTTAAGAAGCGGAATTTCTCCTTCACCTTTTAATAATTTTTTAAATTCTAAATAACTCATAACAAAATTATTATTTTTCTTAAAGCGCTTAATTACTAAATACATAATTGCATAGGAACCATCTAATACTCCCTCATTTGTTATTACTTGCCATTTAGGATCACCCCAAAAACAATAACAAATGGTATGATAAATTAATAAAAAGTTGATGATAGATTCCAAATCCATATCTAATAAACCAAATGGATTATCTAAAAGCCAAAATTTAAATGATGAAGAATCAATTTTAGCTATCATTTCCTCTATTTTAGCATAGTTAATTTTTACATATTCTGCATTATCACAAACATATTTATAACTTGAATTTAATTTCGTAAACAATTCCATAATTACCTTTCCTATCTTAATTAAAATAACAAGATTTATTTTTATCTACATCATTTTCCATAATTAATTTTTTAATTTCTTCTTTACTAATAATGTATTTATTAAAGCCTAATTCTTTTAAAGTAAAATAACATTCTTTAACTTTATCAGGGACTTCCATTTCAACTAACCAACCAAATTGAGGATAAATAATTAATCTTTGAATGTCGCCAATAATAACAGATATTTCTTTAAAAATATCTTCATAACTTTTACTATTTAGTATTTCAAAATACTCTTCAAAAGACATATCAGTAGAAGTTATAAATAATTGTTTATCCTTTATTAAGGCTCTGGCAGTTGCTAAAGTTCTTCTTTCATTCATTGGCTTATGAACAATTAAAATTTTATCAGCTTTAAGATTATTATTTTCAATTATCTTTAATGCAAATTTAAAATTATCGCCAGTGTTAGTAGATTTATTTTCAATTAAAATATCTTCTTCTTTTATCCCTTGTTTAAGAGCAATTTCTTTATATATTTCTGATTCTGATTTTTGAAAATTATCTTTAGTAATTTTTCCCTTTCCCCCAGCAAAAATTATTTTTTTGCCATATCCTTTTTTTAATAAATCAGCACATTTTACAGGAATGTCTAAACTAGCACAACCACAACCAATAATGATGTCACATTTTTCTAAAGGCTCCTGAAGTTTCATATAATTCCATATCATTTCTAATTTTTCTTTAATTATGTTTTTATTTTCTTCATATATATTTTTCATAAATCCACCTATAAGTAATTATAACATAAATTTTTTAAAATAAACCCCATTCCGCTAATTTTTCAAATCCCCCTATATCTTTAATATATAATCTGGCTTCTTCCCGAGTTTGACAGATGATGAAAAAAATAGAAGTCTAATTTAAACCGAAAATAAAGTAAAATTAGGCTTTTCTTTT
>CANQXW010000043.1 GCA_947627925.1 uncultured Bacilli bacterium
CCAGCCCAGTTTGGCATTGTATCGGTTTCCCGATGAGCCATCTTACCACATTTTGGACAAGGTACATTTACCCAATCGGTAATATTTGCAAGGGGACTTTCCCCATTATCAGTTGGTTCGTAATTGGCAACCTCAGGAAGTGTAACTGGTAAATCTTCTTCTGGCACTGGTACCCAACCACAATCATCACAATAAATCATTGGAATTGGTTCGCCCCAGAATCTTTGTCTTGAGAATATCCAATCTTGTAATTTATAATTAGTTGTTTTTTTACCACAATTATTTTTCTCTAAAAATTCTAGCATTTTATTAATAGCATCTTCTTTATTTAAACCATTTAGAAATTCGGAATTAATATGGGTACCATCTTCAGTATAGGCTGCATCTAATTCTTTTACCTCTTCACTATCATCTTTTGCTAAAACTTGAATAATTGGAATATTAAATTTCTTCGCAAAAGCAAAGTCACGATCATCGTGAGCCGGAACAGCCATAATGGCACCCGTACCATAACTTGCTAGAACATAATCACTAATCCATATTTCAATTTCTTCATTATTAACTGGATTAATCGCGGTAAGCCCATCTATTTTTACACCCGTCTTTTCTTTCGTAGCATCAGTTCTTTCAATTTCACTTTTATTTTTAGCCATCTCTTGATATTTTCTAACTTCATCAATATTTTTAATCCGATCACTATATTTTTCTAATAATTTATGTTCTGGTGACATAACCATAAAAGTAACCCCAAATAAAGTATCACATCTTGTCGTAAATACTTTTAAAACATCATCAGTATCTTTTAATTTGAAATCTACTTCCGCCCCCACACTTTTACCAATCCAATTTACTTGAGCAACTTTAATTCTTTCTTCAAATTCCGTATCTTTTAGGCCATCTAGTAAACGATCAGCATAATCACTCATTCTTAAAATCCATTGACTTTTAAGTTTTTTCGTAACTGGAGTACCGCATCTTTCACAAACACCACCGGCAGCATCTTCATTAGATAGTCCCATCTTACATTTAGGACACCAATTAATTTCTTTCTCTGCTTTATAAGCCATACCTTTTTTATAAAACTCTAAAAATTGCCATTGGGTCCATTTATAATATTCAGGGTCAGTGGTCGAAAATTCTCTACTCCAATCAAAAGATATTCCTAAAGATTCAATTTGACCTTTAAAAGTTTTAATGTTTTCTTTTACGGCATCAGCCGGATAGATATGATTTTTGATAGCATATTGTTCAGCAGGAGCCCCAAAAGCATCCCAACCCATTGGAAATAAAACGTTATATCCTTGCATTCTTTTCATTCTCGCCATCGCATCTAAGGCAGCATAACTTCTTACGTGACCTACGTGTAAACCAGTACCAGATGGATAAGGAAATTCTACTAAAATATAGTATTTTTCTTTATCACTTTTATTACTGGCTTTAAATACTTCTTCCTTCCTCCAAATATCTTGCCATTTTTTTTCATAACTTTTATTTATCATTTTGTATAACCTCTTCTTTCTAAAAATCTTCCTAATAATTCATATAATGCATAAATGAGTAAAATAAGTAAAACAAATCCCATTAAGAATTGTAATATTATATATGTATTAGTGGCAATTACTACGACTGCTACTAAAGATATAATTATGGCATTAATCGCTGATATTACAGGTAATAATACTTTGATTGGTAACTTATCTTTATCTAAATTAAATTTACCTATTAAATAAGAAAGTTCCATTAATTCATTATTCTTTTTATTTTTCTTACCTTTCTTTTTACCCGTTAACTTCCTTAAATAACGCAGTTTAATACCTAAGTAATCTACTAAAAAAATCACTACAAATAACATTCCAAATAATATTAAACCGGCTTCTATTCTACTCATTATGCACCTCCTAAAATAAAAAAGATAGTACGAAAGGGTGAGAATAATCCCACGGTACCACCTTTATTTTTTCTTTTAGTCTTTATTAGAACTACCCATAAACTATCCAAAAGCAAGTTCATAATAATTATTTAATTAGTTTGCACCAACCACTAACTCTCTTTTTTAAATTCTTATTATTACTACTCTTTTTTCCTTCGTTTTTATGTTTCTATTATATTAAATTTATTCCATATATTCAAGCAATTTTAAAAACATTTTAATAAATAAGGGATTTAAACCTGTACTTTTTAATTTTCTAATCGCAATTCTTTTTTTATTAATTGGCATATTACTAAACATAATTGCTCCAACTCGTTCTTTAATTAATGTTTCTATTGGCACATCACTAATAATTTGATTAATATCTTCATTAATAATTCTGGCCGCATCTATTTCCAAATCTTTACCAAAGCAACTAATATTTAATTGTTTTTTGGTATCTACTCCTTTTATTTCAATAATAAAATCATTATCTTCTGTATATGTTGTATAGTTTTTTATTGTCTCTTTATTAATACTAACAGAAATATTTTCAGGTTCTCTTGTATTTCTAAATCTAATGAAATAATCTCTTTCATCAGGAATAATACCCGTTTTACCTTCTACTGGATGAATTGATAAATCATACTCATCTTTGGCATAATTAAAATCAATCGCCGTAATTATATAGTAACCTTCTTCATACAAAGAAGAATAACCATCATCTTCATATAAACGATAAACATTACTACTACCAGGGAAAATATTTACCTCCATTCCCTTAGGTGGATTAGTATTATTAATATTTTCATCTAATTTAGCAATTGGTATTATGGAGCCTGATTTAGCATAAACGGGATAGTCTTCATCTTTAAAAAATAAAGTATATCTTTTATTACCAACAAATTTTTTACCGGTCGTAAAATCATACCATACTCCTTTAGGTAAGAATATTCTTTCAATGGCTCTATTCATAATAGTATCTTTTTGTTCTGTAATTGGTGATACTAAAAGTTCAGTACCAAAATAATATTCATTACGATAGTCTGGTTCATCAAATAATTCCGGATAATAATAATATAACGGCTCTACAACAGGTAAACAAGTTTTATGATATTTATAATTTTCTGTATATAGATAAGGGATTAATTTATGTCTTAATTTACAATAATCTTTAACAATAGTATAAGTTTTAATATCCCAATTCCAAGGCTCTCTTTTATAATAAGCCCCTCTTTTAGCACTAAATCTAAAAATTGGACTAAATGTAGCAAGTTCAGCATATCTTAAATAAAGTTCACCATCTTCAATACCACCTTTAAAGCCCCCAATATCGTGACTCCACCAAGAAAGGCCAATATTACTAGCGGTAGAATTAAAGTATGGCAAATATTTTAAAGTATCCCACCCAACCTTAGTTTCACCGGAATAATGAACGGGATATAAATGAGCCGACTTACCACCATTACGGGAAAAAATCATTCCTCTTCGATCCGGAAATTTTTTATAATCATTAAAATGATAATAATTAAGGACTCTTGTAACTACTTCATCTTTACTATCAAGCCAAAAGAAATCCACACCTATCTCATATAAAGGATTAATAAGGCGATTAAAATAACCCATTATAAAATTTTTATCTAAAACGTGGAAAGGAACTACTTTATCAGTGGGATAATTCATTTCGGTACACATCGCATAATAATTATCTTCAATATTACTTATGCCTTCACTACCATCTAAATTAACACCTACTCTTACACCCCGGTCGTGCATATATTTAGTAAATTCTTGAGGCTCAGGAAATAATTCCGTATTAAAGGTATAACCAGTTTTATGTAAATTATAATTATTTTTATCTTTTTTATGCCAAAATTCTCCCAGTAATAAAACGGAAATAGGAACATTATTTTTATTAAATGTTTGAATTAATTTTTTCGTATCTTCAAAACTATAAATCATATCTCGATACCACCAAATACCTAAAGCATATCTTGGAAGCATTGGCGGATATCCCGTTAAAGTAAAATAATCTTTTAAACATAACCCAAAATCTCTTCTATAAGCAAAAAGATAGAAATCTATTCTTTTCGTATCATTAGGAATTATAAAACCATCATTATCTATTAACATTGATTTACTATCATCAAGCATCGCAAAACCATCAGTGGAATAAAGACCATTGGAAAGTTTAGTTCCATCGCCAAAATCTTCAATACTAAAAGCACTACCTTTAAAGTTTCTTGCTTCTGGATGACCATAATACCATAGTTTATCAGTATTTACTAATTTTACTTTTAAATTAGAATCTGGTGCTAAGGCTGGCCCTTTAAATGGTTTTTCTTTGGCATATTGTAAAATAAAATATTTAGTAGTAATAACTAAATAATTACTATCTTGTTCCACTTTTATTTTGGGAGCACTAAAGGCACGATTATGAACTATTTCAGTGGCACCATCATAAAATTCATTATTTAAAGAGTACTCAAAACGAATTAAGCGTTCACTTAATATGGTAATGCGATAGTTAGCCCCTTTAAAAATTACTTTATTATCACTAACTAGGTTATCTGGATTAATTTTAAAATGCTCACCTAAACTAGCCATAATCAACCTCTTCTATTTATAATTATCTATAATATAGAATATCAAAAAATAGCGTGTATTTCAATAAAAAAGAAATTAATTTTTCTTATTGTCTTTAACTTCTTTTAAAAAGTTTTCGTCATCAAAATAATTAATACCCATATTGGTCTTTACTTTTTTAAGAGTTTCATTTGCTTTAATATTGGCTTTTTCGGTACCTTTTTTCACAATATCATAAACATAATCTAAGTTGTTCATTAAGTCTAATTTCTTCTCTCTAATTGGTCTTATAACATCGCATAGAATACTTGCTAAAAATCTCTTTATTTTAACATCACCTAACCCACCTTTTTGGTAGTGGGCTTTTAGTTCATTTAAATTTTTATATTCTGGTAAGTATTTTGGAAAATCTTCATCATGACAAAAAACATCTAAATAAGTAAATACAACATTATCTTCTACCTTACCTGGGTCTTCAACCTTTATATGATTAGGGTCAGTATACATTTGCATAACTTTCTTAGTTATTTCTTCATCAGAATCATCTAAATAAATACAATTACCTAGTGATTTACTCATTTTATTATTGCCATCAATACCAGGAAGTCTTCTTGATAGTTTTTCATCCGGAAGTAACTCTTTTGGCTCAATTAAAGTTTCACCATAAATCCGATTAAAGGAGTGGACTATTTCTCTAGTTTGCTCTATCATTGGCAGTTGATCTTCCCCGACTGGTACAGTAGTAGCCCCAAAGGCTGTAATATCCGCCGCTTGACTAACTGGATAATTTAAAAAACCAGATGGAATACTTTCTTCAAAACCACGCAATTTAATCTCTGTTTTGACCGTAGGATTACGAAGAAGTCTAGCCACCGTTACTAAATTCATATAATAAAATGTTAGTTCAGTTAAAGCCGGTACTTCTGATTGAATTAAAATGGTGGTTTTATCAGGGTCAATACCACAGGCTAAATAAAACATAGCACATTCTAAAACATTATCTCTAACCTTTTTCGGATTAGCAAAATTATCAGTTAAGGCTTGGGCATCAGCAATCATTAAATATATTTCATCATATTCGCCACTATTTTGTAAATTAACTCTATTTTTTAAAGAACCAACATAATGACCTAAATGAAGTCTACCAGTTGGTCTATCGCCAGTTAATATAATTTTGTGCATACAAATCACCTTAAACCAATTATAGCACACATTTTTTATCTATTCTATTTAAAATATGTGTTATACTTAAATTGTAATTTTAATTATTTAATATAATTATAT
>CANQXW010000044.1 GCA_947627925.1 uncultured Bacilli bacterium
TAGAAAATCAAGATTTATTTGAAATGTTAAGATATGTTAGTGATAGACTAACAAGAACATGGGAAGATTATTATGAATTTGCAAAAATATACTTTGACCATTATGGTAATTTAAAAATACCTCAATGGTTTAAAACAAATGATGGAGTAACATATGATGAAAATGGTACTGTAAATTTAGGAATTTGGATTTCAAAACAAAGGCAAAAATTTGCTAGTTTATCCAGTGAAAGACAACAAGCGTTAGAGTCCATTGGCTTTGTGTCAAATGTTCATGAAGAGCAATGGTATAAAAAATATAAATTAGCCAAAGCCTATTATGATCACTATGGCAATTTAGAAATACCTCAAAGTTTTAAAACAAACGATGGTTATACCTATGATGAAAATGGTAAAGTAAATTTAGGAATTTGGATTAAAACACAAAGACACAATTTTGATAATTTATCGCGTGACAAACAACAAAAACTACAATCCATTGGTTTTCCCTTAAATCCTGTAGAAGAGAGGTGGAATAGAAACTATGAACTAGCTAAAACATATTATGATCATTATGGCAATTTAAAAATTTCCAAGAGTTTTAAAACAAATGATGGTTATACATATGATAAAAATGGAGAGGTAAATCTTGGCTTTTGGATTTCCAATCAAAGGCAAAAATTTGCTAGTTTATCCCCTGAAAAACAACAAAAACTACAATCCATTGGCATTGTATTAAATGTTTATGAAGAACTATGGAGTGAAAATTATGAAATGGTCAAGGCCTATTATGATCACTATGGCAATTTAGAAATACCAGCGAGTTTTAAAACAAACGATGGTTATACATATGATGAAAATGGTAAAGCAAATCTTGGAATTTGGATTTCCAATCAAAGGCAAAAATTTGATAATTTATCCAGTGAGAGACAACAAGCATTAGAGTCCATTGGTTTTTCACTAAATCATTTAGAAGAGAAGTGGAATAGAAATTATGAATTAGCCAAGGTTTATTATGATCATTATGGCAATTTAGAAGTACCAACGAGTTTTAAAACAAATGATGGTTATACATATGATGAAAATGGTAAAGTAAATTTAGGAATTTGGATTAAAACACAAAGGCAAAATTTTGATAATTTATCCCCTGAGAGACAACTAGCATTACAATCGATTGGTTTTTCCTTAAATCCTTTAGAAGAACAATGGTTCCAAAAATATAAATTAGCCAAAGCCTATTATGGCCATTATGGTAATTTAAAAATACCTCAATGGTTTAAAACAAATGATGGTTATACATATGATGCAAACGGCGAGGTAAAACTTGGGATTTGGATAGCACATCAAAGAAGAACTACTTTGCCAAATAGTGAAAAAGGACAATTACTTTCCAATATAGGAATGATATGGAATTTTAAACAAAATAAAGATATGATTATTGATGTATGTAAAACTTATAATATTGATGAGGAAAAAAACAAAACTATCCTTGATTGCATTTCCATTCAAGAGTTACAAGCTAAAATTGAATTTCTGTTATCTCACAATATACCTATAATAGATGAAAATGGCTTATTAAATGATATATTCACAATGAGTAGTCCTGATATGCAAGAAAAATATGGTATATCACTTGAAGAATTAATACATGAATATTATATTAAAAATCAAATAGGAAAAGAAGTTTAAAACGTTTTTAGATAAATATTTAAATTTTTCTTATTCTAAATAGTAACAATTAAAAATAAGGGTTATCAAATTGATAATCTTTTTATATATACAAGGCTATGTTAATAAAAATAACGTATTAGAGCAAATGCTTAAGGACATTTTATGGCTATGAAAATAGAAGAAATAGTCTTTTTAAAATTGAGAAATTTGTGTATAATAATATGTTAGAAGCAAGGGATTATTATGTTAGAGGATAAGTTAAAATTAATTCCCCATTTACCAGGTAGTTACCAAATGAAAAATAAAGATGGGGTTATTATCTATGTCGGTAAAGCGAAAGATTTATATAAAAGAGTTAATAGTTACTTTAAAGGAACGGTAACGGGCAAAACTCGAAAAATGGTTAGTGAAATTGCTGATTTTACCTATATTGTAACAAGCACGGAAACCGAAGCTTTTATTGCGGAGATTAATTTAATTAAAGAATATGATCCTAAATATAATATCTTACTTAAAGATGATAAGAGTTATCCTTACATTGAATATATTAGTAAACCTTATCCCAAAGTTAAAGTATCTAGATATTTAAATATTAAAAGAAGAGATAAAAAATTAATTTTTGGCCCTTATCCTAATGCTTATGCCGCGAGAAGAATTGTAAGATTAATTAATCGTTTATATCCTTTGAAAAAATGTGAAGGCATGCCCAAACAAGTTTGCTTATATTATCATATTGGCGAGTGTCTGGGATATTGTACTAAAAATATTGATCAAGATGCCTTAGAAGTTATGGAAAATGAAATCTTATCTTTTTTAAGAGGCAACGATAAAATTTTAAAAGATAAAATAGTCGAGAAGATGGAGAGCTATGCTAATTCCTTAAATTTTGAAATGGCTCAAGAGTTAAAAGAAGAATTAAATTATATTAATATTATTTTAGATCGGCAAAAAGTAGAATTACACGATTTTGTAAATAGAGATGTTATTGGCTATTATTTAGATAAAGGGCATATTGCTATTAATATTTTATTTATTCGGAATAATAAATTAATTGGTAGTCATAATGAATTATTAACTATTAAAATAGATCCCGAAGAAGAATTAAATTATTATATTATGAATTTTTATGAACGACATGAGGTACCAAAAGAAATTATTATTAATTCAGATATTTATAAAAATGTCTTCCAAGATTTAATTAATAGTAATTTTGTTATTCCGGAAAAGGGTACCAAAAAGAAACTTTTAAATATGGCTACCACTAATGCCAAAGTTTATTTAGAAAGTGAAATTCAAAGGGCTTTAAGAGAAGAAGAACGAAGTGAAGGGGCTAATGAAGAATTAAGGAATCTTCTTAATATGCCTAATTTAAGAAGAATTGATACCTTTGATAATTCCAATTTATTTGGCTCTTTCTCGGTTAGTGGCATGGTTGTTTTTAAAGAGGGGAGACCTTCTAAAAAAGACTATCGTAAATATAAAGTTAGTGTGGAAAAAAATGATGATTATCATACGATGAAAGAAGTAATTTATCGAAGGTATTTCAGAGCGTTACTCGAAAAGAGTGAACTACCGGATTTAATTATAGTTGATGGGGGCATTAATCAAATAAATGCGGCGATGGATACTTTAAAAGATTTACATTTACCGATTAAAGTTGTCGGACTTAAAAAAAATGATAAACATCGAACTAACGAATTGATTGATGGCGATAATTATGCTACAATTGAACTGGACAAAGACAGCAATGTCTTTCATTATTTGACAAGGATTCAAGATGAAGTCCATCGTTTTACGATTAATTATCATAAAACATTAAGGAGTAAAGGAAGTATTAGTAGTGTCCTTGATAATACTCCCGGTATTGGCAATGTCAGGAAGAAAGAACTTATTAAAAAATATGGTAATCTTAATAATATTAAGAATGCCAGTATTGAAGAATTAAGTGAGATTATTCCGGAAAATGTGGCCAAAGAATTAAAGGGTTTTTTGAGGGCTAGAGATGAGGCAAAAGAAAAGGGAGAATAATTATGTCAGAAGAAACCATCAAAAAAATAAAAGAAATTTTAAAAAATTATGATATCCCGGGTGAATGTGTTCATATTGAAGAAAATCATACAGGAAATATAAATAGTACTTATGTTGTGACAATGGTAAATAATGGTAAAGAAAAACGTTATATTATTCAAAAGATTAATACGAATGTTTTTCCAAGACCTAGTTTATTAATGCGTAATATTGAAAATGTTACAAGACATATTGATCGGGAACTAAGATTTTCGGGAGATACTGTTCATCAAGTATTGCATTTAGTAAGAACTAACGATAATCGAACTTACTGTTATATAATGGATGATGAAGATCGCGATTATTATCGTATTTTTGATTATATTGAAAATTCTAAATCATATGATATGGCGGAAAATTTAGATGTTGCTTTTAAAATTGGGCAAGCTTTTGGCAATTTTCAAAGGATGCTTCGGAATTTTCCCATGGAAGAGTTGGAAGAGACTATTCCCGATTTTCATGCGACGGATAAACGATATGCTCAATTAGAAAAAGATATCATTATTGATTCTGAGAGAAGAGCTGAAGAAGTAGCTCCGGAATTTATGGCTATATTTCGGAATAAGAATAGCTATTCTCGTATTACTAGCGCTCTTCAAAATGGTCTAATTCCCTTAAGAGTAACTCATAATGACACGAAAGTTAATAATGTGATGGTCGATAGAGATACAGATGAATTTTTAGCCGTTATTGATTTAGATACAGTTATGCCAGGCAGTATGCTTTTTGATTATGGTGATGGCATTCGTTCCACCGCTGCCACAGCATTTGAAAACGAAACTGATTTAAGTAAAGTTCATCTTGATTTAGATTTATTTAAAGCCTATACTGATGGCTACTTAAGTGAAATAGCTTCTTGTATTACCCCGGGAGAAGTAGCCTTAATGGGTGAATCTATCAAAATAATTACTTTGGAACTGGCTATTAGATTTTTAGATGATTATGTTTGTGGCGATACTTACTTTAAAGTTGATCAAAGAAGACCAAGGCATAATTTAGAAAGAGCCCAAAACCAATTGGCTTTAGCTAAAGATATTGAAGCAAAAATGCCTCAAATAGAAGAGTACATTCAACAATGCTATGAAAAGCATAAAGGTATATCTCGAAAGATAGAGAGATAATTCACTTTTTGGTGAATTTTGCCAAATTAGTTTAATGGTAAAACAAGGCACTCGTAATGCTTAGCTGTGAGTTCGATTCTCGCATTTGGCACCAGAAAGATGCTAAACTCGGACTTTTATAGTTCGAGTTTTAAAATGTACAAATTTGTGATAAAATATTTATAGATTGAAATTGATATATTTGTCAATTTAAAAAACATACTTGTAATTTGACTTTGTCAAATAAAATTAAAGTAAAGGAGTGACTAGATATTAAAATATTAATTGTTA
>CANQXW010000045.1 GCA_947627925.1 uncultured Bacilli bacterium
AGTTCGATGATATAGTTATCATACAGCAAGGTAGTAAAACTTTATATAGATAGAATAAAAGGGGAATAAAAATAGTTTCTAAGGTTTCAATTTGAAACCTTAGAGAAAAAAATAAGAGGGAGGATTTTGGTAAAATGAATAATCAAATTGAAAAAATTGTAAAAGAAAATTTAGTTTATGAGGTAAGAGGAAAAAGGGTAATGCTAGATAGTGATCTAGCTAAATTGTATGAGTGTAATAATGGCACAAAAGAATTGAACCAATTGGTAAGAAGACACATAGAAAAGTTTTCAAGTGATATGTATTTTCAATTAGAAAAAGAGGAGTATTTAGAACTTTTAAGGTCACAAATTGTGACCTTAAAGGTTTCAACAGGGCAACATGTTAAGTACTTGCCATACGTGTTTTCTTTAGAGGGAATCGAAGTTTTAAATAGTTTAATAAGGAATGAAAATAAGGAAAAAATTTATAAAAAAATATTAAATGATTTTCAAGATGCTAAAAATTTTGATTTAGTCGAAATGCGCGCAAACCCGCATAAAATCGAGGATTTAATCTATGAAGTAAGAGGAAGGCAAGTGATGTTAGATAGTGATTTAGCCAAACTATATCAATGTAAAAATGGCACCAAAGATATTAATAAAGCGGTTAAAAGAAACATTGAAAGATTTCCAGAAAATTTTGTTTTTAAATTAACACCTGATGAAAATTTGAGGTTCCAAATTGGAACCTCAAATGAGAATAATGTTGGGGGTCGAAGATATTGTTCATATGCTTTTACCGAACAAGGGGTAGCAATGTTAAGTGGAGTTTTAAAAACTGAAGTGGCTGTAAAAGTAAGTATTGCAATAATGAATGCTTTTGTTTTGATGCGAAAATATATTTCTAATAATTTAATGGAACAACAATTGATAAATAATCAAGTTATGAGAAATACAGAAGATATAAAGAAATTACAAGAATCATTTAATAAATTTGAAGAGAAAAAAGAAAATATAAATGAGATATATTTTTATGGGAGAATATATGATGCTTATTCAAAGATAGTAGATATTTTAAAAGAAGGTAAAGAAGAAGTAATAATTATTGATAGATATGCTGATAAAAGTGTATTAGATATGATAAGAGATATAAAGGCTAAAGTAATATTAATAGTCAAAAGAAATGGTTTGTTAAAAGAGATAGATATTGAAAAATATAATAAACAATATCATAACTTAAAAGTAAAGTATGATAATACTTATCATGATAGATATATAATAATTGATAGAAAGAAAGTATATCATTTAGGGTCATCCCTAAATCAGGCGGGAAGCCGAACATTTAGTATTAATATTTTAGAAGAAAAAGAAGTAAAAGAAGCAATTTTTTATAAAGTAAAAAGAGATTTAACAAACAATTAATTTATGTTATAATCTATCTTGTAGGTGATTTTTATGTTAGAAATGACTAATGTAAATTTATTTATAAATGAAAAGAAATTATTAGAAAATATAAATTTAAAGATAAATGCTGGGGAAGTCCATGTTTTAATGGGCAAAAATGGTGTTGGTAAAAGTAGTATTGCTTCAAGCATTATGGGTAATCCTAATTATAAAGTAGAAGGATCAATAAAATACGATGGTCAAGAAATAACTAATTTAAATATCTATGAAAGAGCTAAATTAGGTATATATTTACTTAATCAAACCCCAATGCAAATTGAAGGAGTGACTAATGCCGAGATGCTTAGGATAGCTTTAAGTGAAAAAACGGGGGAAGCTATTAATATTTTAAAATTTAATAAAGAATTAGAAAGCATTTGTACTTCTTTAGAATTAGATAAAAGTTTTATTCATCGTGAAATAAATGTAGGAGCCTCTGGTGGGGAAAGAAAAAAAGTTGAATTATTACATATGTGGATGTTAAAGCCTTCTTTTATTATATTAGATGAAATTGATTCTGGCCTTGATGTTGATGCTTTAAAAATTGTAGCAAAATCTTTAAAAGAATATCATGAAAAGTATCATCCCGCTATTCTCATTATTACTCACTCTGATACTTTAATTAATACTTTTGATAATTATTTTGTCCATGTTTTAAATGACCATCAAATTGTGGCAAATGGGTCAAAAGAACTGGCTAAGGAAGTTTTAACTAAAGGTTTTAAGAGGACATCTGATACATTTGTTATAAGTGAGAATTAGAATTATGAATAAATTATTAGTAAGTGATATTATAAATTTAAATGATGGTATTTATAGTCTTGGTTCAAAAAATGGTAATTTAGAATTAGTTATAAATGGCAATGTCACGATTTATTTAGAAGATGAAGAAATAAATAATATTAATTTAAAATTAGATGAAAATAGCAATTTGTTTGTTTATGACTTTCGGAATAATTGTCATGATTGTCATGTTAAAATAGAGCAAAATAACAATTCAAAAGTTCATTATAATTGTAGTATTCAAAATAATGGTAATAGTAATTATCAGATTGATAATAATATAACTGGCGATAATAATGAATCTTATTTAAGCGTCCGAACCCTTAGTCATAAAGATGATAGTAAAATTACCATAAATGTTAAAATAGATGAAAAGACCAAAAATAATATCGCGTTAGAAGATTTAAAAGGTATATTTGATGGGGGTTCAGTTATGATTGAACCCAATATAATTGCTTTAAGTAATGAAGTAGTAGCAAATCACCTAACTACCATTGGGGGAGTTGATAAAGTAAGTCTTTATTACTTAATGAGTAAAGGAATACAAGAATTTGATGCTAAGAAAATATTATTAAAAGGTTTTATTTATAGTAATATGGATGAATTTATAAAAAATATGGGAGGTGATAAAAATGCATAGAGAAGACTTTCCAATGTTAAAACAAGATATAATTTATTTAGATAATGGGGCAACTAGTTTAAAACCCCAATGTGTTATTGATAAAATGGTAGATTACTATGAAAATTATAGTGCTAATGCTCATCGGGGAGATTATGATATATCCTATAAAGTTGATTTAGAGTATGAAAATACTCGCGATTTAGTGAAAGATTTTATTGGGGCCAAAAGGAAAGAAGAAATTGTTTTTACAAGTGGTACAACTGATAGTATGAATTTAATCGTCAATGGTTTTTTCAGTGGCCTTTTAGAAGCTGGCGATGAAATCGTCTTAACCAAAACTGAACATGCTTCTAATATTATGCCTTGGTTTAGAGTGGCCGGAGAAACAGGAGCGATAATTAAATATATTCCTCTTGATGATAACAATTTTGTTACTTTGGACAATTTAAAAAAGGTGGTAACCCCGAAAACAAAAGTTATTAGTCTTGCAGAAATTACCAATGTCATCGGGGATATAAGACCGATTAAAGAAATAACTAAATTTGCGCATGAAAGAGATATTTTTGTCGTTGTTGATGGAGCCCAAAGTGTACCTCATAAAATGACTAATGTTAGTGATAGTGATATTGACTTTTTAGCTTTTTCGGCTCATAAAATGTTAGGTCCTACTGGGGTAGGCGTTTTATATGCGAAATATGAACTAATGCAAAATATTGAACCAATGAATCTGGGGGGAGGGATGAATGAATCATTTGATTCTCCAGATAAAATGGTTTTGAAAGATGTTCCAACAAGATTTGAAGCGGGTACTCCTAATATTGCGGGAGTTATTGGTTTTGGAGAGGCCATTAAATATTTAAATAAAATTGGTATGGATAAAATAAGCGAGTATGAAAAAAATTTAAGAACTTATTTAATTGAAAAATTAGTTACAATTCCCCATATTGACATTTTAAATTTAGAAGCCGACAGTGGCATTGTCGCATTTAATGTTGATGGTATTTTTTCTGAAGATGTGGCTTATTATTTAAATAAATATGGTATTTGTGTAAGAGCGGGTAATCACTGTGCTAAACTTACTAAAGATATTTTAGGAGTGGCCAATTCTATTCGGGTAAGTTTATATTTTTATAATACGGAATCCGAAATTGATAGTTTAGTTGAACTTTTAAAAGATAAAGATAAAATAATGAAAGAGATGTTTTAATGGATAAAGAAGTAGGAAGAGAAATAATATTAGAAAATTTTCAACATCCAATGCATAAAGAAGAAATTCATGATGAAAATTATCAAAAGGTTAATACTAGGAATCCTAATTGTATTGATAATTTAGATATTTATATTAAAATTAATAATGATGTTATTGAAGATATTAGTTTTATGGGAGAAGCCTGTGCGATTTCCACAGCGTCAACTTCCATAATGATCAAAAATTTAATTGGTAAAACAATTCCTGAAGCTAAGGAATATATTAAAAATTTTTATGCCATGTGTGATGAAGAAGAATATGATGAAGATTTTTTAAATGAAGGTTTAGCTTTTCAAGATATATATAAACAAAGCAATCGAAAGAATTGTGCTCTTCTTCCATACAAAGGAATAATAAAGGCCCTAGAGGAATATGAAAACAAATAAGTTAACGATTGTTTTAGTAATAATAATCTGTATATTAATTGGCTATATAATTTTTGATCATTTTTATAAAGAAAAAAATTTATCAAAAGAAGAGGAAGAAGTTAAATTAACGGAAGAAATTAATTTAGATTATGCCAATATTTACTTATTAAGTGATGGCCTTGCTTATTTGGAACCTTATAATAAAGAACGAATTGGAAGTTTATCTGTGGATAAAAATTTAAAAGACCGTCTTAATACTTTATATGAACGTTCCTTTTATTATGATATATATCTTAATGGTTATAAACTTCGAGCTTTTAGAATTAAATTAGATGATAAAATAAAAAGTATAAAAAAGATTAATCTAGATGATGAAGAGTATATAATATTTTTAAAAGATAATAATACAATTGGCTTATTTAATACAGAAGAATATTATGATTTACTTTATACTGATGTAATTGATAATTATCACAATTTAAAAAATGTTTTAGATATTAAAGATAACAAAATAATTTATTTAGATGGCAGTAAAGAAGAATTTAAAATAGAAGAGTGTTAAGATTTTTTTAAAATGTCAGTTTTTGCATTTGCTAATGCAAATGGGATGATAAGAAACAAAGGCAAGCTT
>CANQXW010000046.1 GCA_947627925.1 uncultured Bacilli bacterium
TAATTTTTCGCTAAAAGTTAGTTATATTTATTTATTTTCGAATATCATTTTCGAATATCCTCTCCGAAATTAACCTTACTTTTTAACAATCATCATAATTTTAAGAAAATTAGCCATATTATAATTAGGTGATTTAAATGCAAATCTTAATAAGATCTTTAGTTATGTTTGCTATTTTATTTTTAATTGTGAAAATTAATGGCAAAAAGCAAATTAAAAATTTAACTTTATATGATTATGTCTTAAGTATAACAATTGGATCTATCGCGGCCGATTCCATTATTAGCTTAGATACTCCCTTATATGATGGCATAATTGCTTTAGTAGTCTTTGGCATAATTGGCTACATTACTTCGCTTATTTCCTACCATAATCATACAGTCGAAGAAATTGTTGATGGCGAACCTTTAGTTTTATTTGAAAACGATAATTTTAATTATGAAGCATTAGAAGAGGCCAAATTAAGTGTTGCTAAAGTATTAGAAAATTGTCGTCTTAAAGGATGCTTTGATATTAACGAACTCGGAACCGCTATTTTAGAACCTTCCGGAGATATATCCGTTCTTTTGAAAGAAAAAAATCAACCTATAACCAGTACTGATTTAAAAAATAATCTTCAAAAGAAAAGTTCTAAACAAACATTAAATCATTTAATTATTGTAGATGGGGTTTTAAATGAATCTGAACTAAAAAAAGCCCACAAAAGTAAGACTTGGTTAAATAAATATTTAAAAGATAAAAAGAAAAAAATTAGTAATGTTACTCTTTTAACAATTGATAAAAATGATAAAATAACTATGTTTAATAAATAATTGGCTTTTTCGTTTACTTATAATATAATATTTTTAAAGAAAGATTTGGTTAATTATGAGTAACGATATTAATTTTTTAAAAAATGACATTATTTTTAACTATCGCGTTGCCGCGATTATTCGCTATAATGACAAAATATTAGTTCAAAAAGATACAATGGCTCCTTATTATTCTTTAATCGGCGGCCGATGTAAAATTGAGGAATCATCAATTGAAGCTATCTTACGAGAATTTAAAGAAGAAACAGGGCTAGATGCTACTTTGATAAAGCCTATAGCTATAATTGAAAACTTTTTTACTTTAGCATTTAATCAAAAAAAATTTCATGAAATATTAATAATTCATGAATTAAAATTAAAGGACGAAAATTTATATAAACAAAATATTATCCATACTACCGAAGAATCTAAAAAAGATCGAATTACCTATCATTGGATGTCCATAAGTGATTTAAAAAAAGAATCTTTTAAACCTGAAATAGTTCTAGATATTCTTGATTCGCAAGAATTTAAACATATAATAAATAAAGATTAATTTATATTTTAAAACTCCATATAAGGTGGAGTTATTTTTTAATTTGGTGGAGTAGACGAGAGTCGAACTCGTGTCCAATATAATCTATGAAACAATATCTACAAGTTTAGTTGGAATTTATTTTCTCTATATAGACAACTCCAACCCATTTTCTATATAGCCAAGATTAGAAAATTATTCGTTGTTTTACCCTAATCAAATAAAACAATATATCTTATATTTCATGAACCTTATATAACTCTATAAGCAAAGTATATATAAGATACTCCTACGCTATCCTAAGCGTATGCTGGAGCAAAACTATAATTAGTTTCGTTATTTATTTTTTTGTGCATTTAAGGTATGCCTACCACTTGCAATCATTTCTAGTTTTTATATGTCGAAACCAAACTACCCCATAATTAAATTATATCATATTTTTGTTCGGCTGTAAATTACCGGCCACTATGTTTATATAATACTCTTGCTAAAGCCTTTTTATACTCTTTCGATTCTTCTTTATAATAACTATCTAATGCAGTTCTTAAGGTTACAATTTCTTCAAAAAAAGCATTTATTTCTAAATAAAGACTTAAATCTTTACTTTCACAAATATTTAAAGCTCGATGAGCTCTTTTAGTTAAGAGAGCCAAATTATCTAAATCGAAACTACCACCATCTACTCTTTTTATGATATGATGAATTGTCAAAATGTTTTGTCTAGTTATTTGATAGCTTAACCAATCATAACCATCAGGATTATATATTTCAATTAACTCTCTTAATAATAATTGGTTTTGATTTTGATATACTTTTCCCATACCTAAAACTCCCTAAATATTGGTGCTATTATATCACAAATCTTGAAATAAAAAAATGTTGATAATCATTTAGTTTTCAACATTAACAAATATTGGAAGTTGATTTAGCATTTAAATCTAAATCTGCAAAATCTTCTTTTAAATATAAAGGATAAGCAGCTGCTCCAATCATGGCAGCATTATCTGTACAATAAATAAATTCTGGTAAAGTAAGTTCGGCATCAAATTTGTCACAAACTTCTTTTACCTTTCCTCTTAAATACTTATTAGCTGATACGCCACCCGCTATAATAACATTTTTTATTCCGGTTTCTTTTAAAGCAAGATCTAATTTTTGAGTTAATTCTTTAACCGCCGTTGTTTGAAATGAGCAAGCTAAATCAGCTTTATTAATTTCATTACCCTTTTGGCGTTCCTTATTAACTAAATTAATGACACTACTTTTGAGGCCACTATAACTAAAATTATATGATCCATCATTTAAAACATTAGGAAGTTTATAAGTATCTTCCCCTTCCCGGGCCAATTTTTCAATATTAGGTCCGCCAGGATAAGGAAGACCAATTACCCGAGCCACTTTATCGAAGGCTTCCCCAATGGCATCATCTTGGGTTTCCCCAAGCATTTCAAATTCGTAATCTCCTGTCATTTTAACTAGTTCCGTATGCCCTCCACTGATAATCAAGGCAAGACATGGAAACTTTAAATGATCGCCAATTTTATTCGCATAAATATGGCCCACTAAATGATTTACTTTAATAAGAGGTTTATCATAAACATAAGATAAAACTTTAGCAAATTCAATTCCCACTAATAAAGAACCTAGTAAACCAGGAGCATAAGTAACCGCAATGGCGTCAACATCACTAACTTTCATATGGGCTTTATTAAGTGTTTCTTCTAAAACCATAGTAATATTTTCGGTATGCATACGAGAGGCAATCTCTGGAACAACACCGCCAAAATTAGCATGCGTATCCATTTGGGTTAAAATGGTTAAAGCCACAACTTCAACACCATTTTTCACAATAGCGATACTTGTTTCATCACAGGAAGTTTCAATGCTTAAAATATTAACATCTTTCATATATTCCACCCTCTTCATTACATAGGCATCTTTATTTTGATAATATTTTGGTCTCGTATTTATAATTTCAAAACCAAATTTTTGATATAATTTTATCGCTTCGGTATTATCAGACCTAACCTCTAAAAAAATATCTTTTTGCTTATCATAATAATTAGTCAAAAAGTATTTAATTAAATTACTAGCAATGCCTTGATGACGATATTTATCTATAACATATATAGCCTCTAATTCATAAGACGAAGCATTTTCACTAATTAATAAAAAGGCATTAATCTTTTTTTCTTCACTAATAATAGCTATATAATTATCATTTTTTATATAATTTGCAATATCATATGTTTTATCAAAATTAGATAGAAGTTTTTGACCTAATTCTAAAATATCGGAAACATCTTCTAACTTAGCTACTCTTATCATTTTTCAACCGCAATCTTTTTAACATAAATAGGATTTACTTCATGAGGATTTAAAACTTCTTTATTATCTCTAACATATTCAATAATCTTTTTATAATTTAAGGTAACATCTGTTATTACTTTATATTTTTGAGAATATTCTTCAAATTCTGAATTGGAAATATATTCATAATTACCAATTAAATTATAATCATTATCAAATATTCCGATATAATAGCCATTCTTATCACTGAAGCCAACTATTTTATTTTCTTCCTCAGTACTTAATGCCATACACTCTAATGAAGTAACAGTTCTTATATCTTTATGCCAAGAAAACGCTAATGTTTTTGCGGTGGTAACTCCAAGTCTAACTCCTGTAAAAGAGCCAGGGCCATTAACTACAATTATTTCATCAGGAATACTTTTATTTAAAATTTTTTTAATGGTGTACATAACAATAGAGCTGGTTTCTTTTACGTCTTCAATAACCTTTTCTTTAACTATCTCACCATTTTCATACAAGACTATGGCCACATCATTTAGATGTGTATCAATAAATAATATCATCTATATCACCCTTTATAAAACAGATTCACATAAATCTTCATATATTTTTCCGTAAGGTTTAAAAACTAAAACTCTAGTATTTTCATCGATAATTTTAAAAACAATTTCCAATCTTTCTTCCGGAAGATCATTTTTAATAAGATCAGCCCATTCAATAATGGTTACGCCACCCTTATTATAATAATCTTTAATTCCAATATCATCTTCTACTTCGTCTAAACGATAAACATCCATATGATATAAAGGAAGTTCCCCATTAGGATATTCTTTTATTATATTAAAAGTTGGACTAGTGATATTTTCTTCAATACCTAAAGATGAGGCAAATCCTTTAACAAATACAGTTTTACCACTACCTAGTTCACCTTCTAAACAAATAACCATATTTTCAAATTTTTCGCTTTCAATATTTTCCGCAAGTCTTAATGTATCATCAACACTTTTTGAAACATATCTTAAATCCATACTATCACCAATTCTAATTATAAAGAAAAAAAAAGTAATAAACAAGTATTAACCTTAATATTTAACATATTTTAGCTTATTTTAAAAATTAGAGCAAAAAAAAATATTGGCAACTACCTATTTTCGCAATCACTATCGTCGGCGTATTAGTGCTTAACTTCTCTGTTCGGGATGGGAAGAGGTGTGTCCACTAAGCTATCGTCACC
>CANQXW010000047.1 GCA_947627925.1 uncultured Bacilli bacterium
GCATAACCTTTAATAGTTATACTTCTTACATACCCATTTTTTTATTTTTGTCTAAATTTTGGGGTACAGTTCAATTAGATGCCTTTTTTTATTATAATTATTAAAAAAATAATTAAGAATAAAAATGATAGAAATGAGTTTTAAAATCCTTAGAAACATTTTACGTAAAAAAAGATAAGCATTGTTATTTTTAATGTTTTAGAGCCTTAAACATGTTAAAATAATATGTATAGAATAATAAGGGAGAAAGTTATGTTTAAGACTTTAAAAAATAATCAAAAATTAAAAAATATAATCTTAATTATTTTATTATTATTAGTATTTTTATTGTTGGGGTTATATGGACTATGGTCATTTAAGAAAAATGAATTAAAAGACAATGATAATAGTATAAAAGATACAGATAATGTAAAGGATATTTGCAATTATAATACTGGTAATGAAAGCTATGATTTAGAGTTAAATGCTTTTTGTGAAAGCCTTGAAAATAAAGAAAAATATAAAATATATACTAATATAAATCAATTAGAATATTCTCGGATTACATCAGAAAATATTGAAAAAATTAATGAATTATTAGTAAGTATTCCCGATAAAAATTCTTCATTGTATTCAGCTTCTAATTTTTATTATTTATCAAGTCCTGTTTTAAGTGATATATTATTTGGCTATATACAATATGAAGGAAATGAATGTGTTTCTAAAGATTTATTAAAAAAGATTGCTAATATAATATATGGTGAATATAATTTTTCTGAAGAAGGTTTATATATAGAATTATCAGAGGTAATTGATGATAAATTTGAAACAGATAATTTTTATTGTCGTAATTATCATAAGAATGACTTTAATGGAAATATTAAATTAAATTATGCTGAAGATTTAATATATCAATATGATAACCAAATTTATGGAAAAATTTATAGTTATACAAGAGTAGAAAATGATGGTTCAAAATATAATGTTATTTTAACATATAATTATAATAATAAAATTTATAAATTGGATATTTTTAACGCTTTTAAAGATACCGATTTAGATAAAATAGATGCTAATGAAAGCGTTGTTAATTTAACTCAAGCTGATAAAGATAAAATAGAAGAAGATTTTAGTAAAATTCCTTTTTATTCTATTGATACTCGCCAATATCGTAATGCTAAAGTTGGAGAAAACATTTTTGATAGCGATTTAGAAAGAGCCGATTTAGCATTATATTATATATTTAATGAAGAAGTTTGGGAAAATAAATTAGATAAAAGTTATTTAAAGTGTGATGATGAAGATATTTGTGGAGTTAAATTGTCTTATGTACATGAGGTAAGTAGGGAGTTTTTTGGCCAAGATTTTGATGAAAGCAAACTTAATCAACAATATTCAGATGGATATGCATATGCCGGTATGGGAGGAGGATATTTAGCAATGCCATTGTTGAAAGAAAAAAGATATAATCATGTTACAAATGAATATTCACTAATATTTGATTTTTATAATGAAATGTATTTTGACCCTGACCAGCCTGTTGAAGAAACAGCTGAAAGAAAGGCCATTATAAAATATAAAATAAATAATGGTAAAAAAATTCTCACATCTTGGGTATATACAAAATAGTTTTTTGAGAAAATAAATGATTGATATTTTTGATTTAGATTCTAAAATATGTTATTATGGATATGTCAAATAAATTGGTGTAAAATAAAAATAGGGAATATTCGGTTTCGTAAGTAAATGTTCCCTCTAAAAATAGTTTCGACACTCTATCAGCGAAGAGTGTCTATGTTTTTATTACTAACACCAATAAAGTAAAAAGTAATAAAATGATGGAAACAAATTTCAAAACTTTTATAATGGGATAATTCTAATTTTGAAAAAAATATGTCAAAATAGCCCAAAAAGTGCGATTTTATTTGACAAATCGGCACTTTTTTCATATAATTTAACATGGTACATTTTATTTATGGAGTTTATTAAGCCCTGGGAAAGTTTAATAGAGGACATAATGAAAGGGAAAATTATGAAAACATTTATGCAAAAAAAAGAAACAGTTGAAAGAAATTGGTATGTTATCGATGCCGCTGGCAAACCACTTGGTCGGGTTGCCACTAAGGCTGCTCATATTTTGAGAGGTAAACATAAACCAACTTATACTCCATATGTTGACTGTGGGGATTATGTAATTATTGTTAATGCTAGTAAAGTTGCTTTAACTGGTAATAAACTAGAAGACAAAAAATACTATAATCATTCAGGTTATCCAGGAGGATTAAGAGAAAGAAATGCTAAGACTATGATAGAAAGCTATCCTGAAGAAATGGTTGAAAGAGCTGTTAAAGGAATGCTTCCTCATAATAGACTTGGTAGAGCTATGGGTAAAAAGTTATTTGTTTATCGTAATGAAGCACATAAACATGAAGCTCAAAAACCTGTAAGCGTAGAAATTGATTAGGAGGGCTTATGGCAAGTAAACAAGTATGGACTGCAACTGGTAGAAGAAAAAGATCAGTAGCACAAGTTAAATTAGTTGGTGGTACAGGAAAAATTACTGTTAATGGTGTAGATGTCGATGAATATATGCCATTTGCTACATTAGTAATGGATTTAAAGCAACCATTAGTAGCAACTGACAATGAAAATAGATTCGATATTGAAGTAAAAGTTAATGGTGGTGGTTTCAGTGGTCAAACTGGAGCAATCCGTTTAGCAATTACAAGAGCATTATTAGAATTTGATAAAAATACTGACCAAACTAGAGAAGATAGCTATAGACATATTTTAAAATCTCATGGTTTTGTAACTAGAGATGCACGCGTTAAAGAACGTAAGAAATATGGTCTTAAAAAAGCTCGTCGTGCTCCTCAATTTAGTAAACGTTAATATTACTGTTTCAAAGTCCGGTTATTCGGACTTTTTTGCTATCTTAATTTTTGATATAATTTAAATAGATGATGAAATTATGAAATTTGAAAAAGAAATAACTGTAGAAATTGTTGGTAGTTTGCAAAGTCTTGAAGAATTATTAGTAAAAAATAATTTTGCAATCAAAGAAATTTATGATCTTAATGATATTTATCTAATAAATAAAAATAAAAAAGTAACTAATAATGTATTAGAATTACTAAAAGATTGTGTCTTAATTAGACATGTTATTGAAAAAGATAAAGAAACTAAAATTTTAACATATAAATATAAAGAATATAATGACAAAAAAGAAATAATTAAAAATGGTAAAGTAGATTGCCTTATAGAATCAATTTCTGATGCTCAAGAATTATTCAAATATTTAAATTTTGAAGAAATAATTAGAATATATAACCATTCTATAGTTTATTCTAATGGTGAAGTTGAATTAGTTATTCAACTAGTAAATGATAAACATATTTATCTAGAAATGGAAGCTACGGAAGATAAAGATTTTAATGAAATGAAACAAATTATTAAAAAATATAATATTCCAATTAAAGGTGATAATTATTTTGTTAAAAAAGCCGAGATTGAAATATTAGAAAATTTAGATAAAATTAAGATACTTAGTGATTAGATAATAATTCTTGCCAAAATCTAAAATGAATTATATAATTAATATAACATCTTATAAAGAGCGATGGAGGGACTAGCCCTAGGAAGTCGCACCAACCTATTAAGTTAGGTGGTAATGCTAGATCTATAAGATAACTTTAGACTCAAGGTTATCTTGGGTGTTTTTTTATGAGATGCTTTAGAGAGGAGTATCGATGAAAAAAGATTATTAAGGACTGATTTACTTTTTATAGGAAAGGAGTTTATGTATGATTGAAAAAGTAAATCCTAGTCATCCGGATAAGATAGCGGATAGAATAGCAGGGGCAATAGTTGATTTAGCTTATACTAAAGAGGTAAATCCTAAAGTAGCGGTGGAAGTTTTAATTGGTCATGGTATTTGTCATATTATAATAGAGACTTCAGAAAAGTTTACTAATAAGGAAATAAAGAATATTGTAAAAAGAATTGGGGGTAATGTTAAATTAGATTTAAAAGTTTATAGGCAAGATGAACATTTAGCCTTAAATCAAGAGGATAGAATTAAATGTGGCGATAATGGTATTTTTAAAGGGGTACCTTTAAAGAAAGAAGAAATAAAATTATCTAAAATTGCAAGAGAGATTTATAAAAAGTATCCTTATGATGGAAAATATATTTTAGATAAAGATAAATTAATTATTTGTCAAAGTAATGCTTTAAAAGAAGATTTAATTAAGAGTTATAAAGGGGCTGTTATTAATCCTTTAGGTTATTGGACAGGAGGATTAAATGTTGATAGTGGGGCTACTAATAGAAAACTAGGATCTGATATGGGTCATAGTGTGACGGGTGGAGGTATCCATGGAAAAGATTTATCTAAGGCTGATGTTTCTTTAAATATTTATGCTTTTAAAAAAGCTCAAGAATTACAAAAGATAGTAGAAATTAGTTGCGCAATTGGTGATGAAATAGTAGATGGCAAACTTTATCAAGAAATAGTAGAAGAAGCCAGATTATATATTAAAGATATAGGGGGATTTGAAAAATTAGCGGAATGGGGTTTATTTTAAAAAATTTATGTTATAACCCGAGTTTGACAGATAACTTATAAATGAAATATCATTTTAACCAGTATTCATAAGGCTTTTTGAAGT
>CANQXW010000048.1 GCA_947627925.1 uncultured Bacilli bacterium
GTTGCTCCGATTACCTTATCCACACAATATATTTTTAAGTTTGAAAATTCCAAACAATTCTAATATCTCTTTGAGATCCATTCTCTAATTTTCCAACTTTAATTTGATCTACAAATTCATCAAGTAACTCTGGTGTTAATTCTTCTATATGACGATAATTTGAAAATAAATGATCCTTATCTTTTAATTTCTTTTGTTTTATTTCGATAAGTTTTAATTCATCATTTATTGTAGATAATCTTTCGTTAAGTTTATCTACATCTTCTTTATACTTTAATCTTAATGAAGTGAAATCACTTTCATCAATTATCCCTGTTGCTTTATCATCATATAATTGTTGAAATATTGTTTTTTTCTTTTTTATGAGAGACTGAATATCAGTTTTTTCTTTATTAAGACTATCGGTTTGATCTTTAAATAAATCTTTGTCAACAATTTCTTTATGTAATTCTTTTAAAGTGTTTTCATCGTAATACTCATCTAAAAGGGAATTTATTGATTCTAAAACATATTTTTTCAAATCTTCTAATTTGATTGATTTATTGTTATCACAATTTGCCCAATGATTTTGTTTATCTTTACATATTAAATATTCTGTTTTTTCTTGTTTTGAATTTTTACTTGAATTTTTATGTAAGATACTTCCGCAAACATCACAATAGACTTTGCCACAAAATATATGTTTTACACCGTCTGATCCTGAACGACCATTTTCATTTAACTTTTGTTGAATAGCAAGCCAAGTTTCATCATCAAATATTTTTTCAAGAGCACTTTCACTTTCTACCCAATGTTCTTTTTTTGCTTTGATACATTTGTGATTCTTATAGCTTATTCTTCTAGTTTTTCCTTGTATTAAAGTTCCGTTATAGACTTCATCACGTAACATATTATAAACAACTCGACCGCTCCATTTGTATTTTTTTCTAATTTCATATTCAAATGAAAAAGGTGTATCAGTATCACTAGCAATAGATCTAGTAAATAGTTTATAAATGTTATGTGAACGATTTTCATCAAGAGTAACTTCTAATTCAAAACCTGTTTCGATCAATCTGTCTAATTCTTCATTACTACTTGCTAGATAACAAATATCATCGGGAATTGTATCATTTACTTTTAAAGGTTTCCATATTTCATTATTTTGTAAGTCAAGATTATTTAAGTCAAAATTATCTATGTCATAAAAATATTGTGTAGTATAGTAAAGTTTTAAATCTTCACTTATGGATCTAACTCTAATATGAAACTTTGAATCATACTTTTTTAATTCATCAGTACCAAATACAAAAAGAGACTTAATATTTCTTAATATTTGTTTATATTGATTGTATAAAGAAATTCTAACAATATAACTACCAGCTTTTAAAATTGAAGTTTTATCTTCTTTTTTCGATATAGGAAGTTTTAATTTACAACCATTCATAGCTTTATATTCATACGGACTAGGTATTTTCTTATTTTCTAATTGAGAGGCAATTTTGTCTTGCCCATATCCAGCTAGTACCATATTACCAATTTGTTTTAAAACTTCACTAGCAACAGGATCGATAAGTAAATGATTCTTATTCTTTGGATCTTTCATTAACCCATATTTTGCAAAAGACGCAGTACATTCGCCATTTTGCCATTTTGTACGAAATGTTGCTTTGATGTTGTCTGATAAATCTTCCAAAAACCATTCATTAACTAGGGCATTTATTTGTCTAGCTTTTTTATTTCCTTTATTTGCAGTATCAGCATTATCAACTAAACTAACAAAACGAACACCCCATTCAACAAATTTGTTATGAAGATATTTTTCTACAACTTCCATATCTCTTGAAAACCTTGATTGACTTTTACATAATACAATATCTACATCGCCATTTTCACATGCTTTTATCATTTTTTCAAAGTCAGGGCGATAAGTTCCAGCACCAGAAAAATCTTCATCACAATAAACGCCTACAATTTCCCAATCAGGGTGTTTTGCAACTTCATCACGAAGCATAAGCTCTTGATTCTTAATACTTTCGCTTATAGCTTCTTTTGTAGGTTTATCAAGATCTTCTTTTGATAATCTTAAATAAAGTACCACTCTCCTTATAATAATATCTACTGTTTCAATAATTTTCTTCATATTAAATCTAGCTCCTTTACTGATTTAACGAAACTTATTGATAACATAATTAAATTATAACGCGCTTTATTAAGAATTACAGCGCCCATATATATTTTTTTCTTTGGAAAGTATTACTTTTAAAAGTTTCTTATTAAAAATCAACTTTAAATCTTCTTTCGTATTATTTTCATTAGTATTAAATTCGTTTATAATTTTATAAGTTATCTTTTTCATTTTTTCAACCCCCTTAAATCTCTTTTTTAAATTTTATGCCATAAAAAAAAGAAAAGAATAGACAAACAAAATATTTATCTATTCTTAACTTTAATCAGAAACTTTTTTAAAACTAAATGGATTATCATTTATGGTAATAATATTACTTTTAATTTTTAATAACTCAATAGCATTATTGTAGATCTTTTCAACTTCTTTATTAGTAAATTCTCTTAAACTAGGCAATTCACTTAAAACATCTTTTTTAGATATATCTTTAAACCCAAATTCGTATCTTAATAGTAAAAGTTCAGATAATAAATCAGAATAAAAGTAAGATAACTTTTTTGTTTTTTGACGACTATATCCAATCTCATAAGCATTATTTTCCATTTATAGCACCACCTTACAAACGAATTATAACGCGCTTGAAAAAAGTTGTCAGCGCTAAAAATTATAAAAATAGAGAGACATCATCATACAAGCCCATATTTTCATCTGGATAAAGAGTTTCATTCTTTGATATTTCCATATCATAAAATTTATTAAAATTATTAGCAAATTTACGACCTTTATTCACAATTAGTTTTAAAAGGTGATCTACATTAGACATATCTTGTTTTTTGTACCAATCAGTAAATTCATTAAATGAAATATCTTCTTTATCAATTCCAATTCTTCTACATATAACCATATTAAGTAGATCCTTTTCCATTTGATTAGAAGAAATATCATCAGTATAAACATCTAGTATAGAAAGTAAATGTATTTGTTTATTAAGCCCTTTTTTTAAACTAATAATTTTATTGTCTTTATCTAAACGAAATTTATCGTCCATTACTTCGTATTTAACTTTATAACCGTCAGAGTATAGTGCTTTTACAAAACTATCATATATCTCATCATAAGAAGAATAAAAAAGAGCCGGTAATGGCCCACGATCATAATCTATTTTATTCATATCAGTATCTTTGACATCATATAAAGTAGTAGTATTTAAACCTTTAAACTCTTTATGATGAAAGGTAATATCTGAATCTTTATTTTTATATCTTTCTAATTCTTCTTTTGTTAAATCATTTGTATTTTTTATTTGTTCTTTATTATCTTTTTTTATAGATACAAATTCATCATTTATAGGCGATAGTATTTTTATCGGGATAGCACCGTCAATTAAGTTATAACCTTTATCATTAAATGACTTTTTTGTACCCAAAGACAAAAAGTTAGGATATTGAATTTTAACTAACAAAGTATTTATCAAAGTATAATCACTATATAAAGTTAGATCATCAATTAAATTTTTAAATTCAACATCATTTTTACAATCATCTAATATATACTTTTCAAAGTTATATGTTAGGTCTTTAATTTTATCAAATTCATTATTTTTAGAATAATTTTTAAAATCATTTAATAGTTTATTTATATCTATAATATAACCCCCTTTATTAAGACATAAAAAAAACTAGCTTTCGCTAGTCAATTTATTTAATTTTTCTTTTAATTTTTTTAATGTATTTTTAGCACCAACAAGTAAATTTTGTAAAATATCATCAATAGTATTTGATGTAATAGATACTTTTAAACTTTCAAAGTAAGTATGAGCAGTTTCAATATCAGTTGTAGCATTACCACATAAATTATGTAGTGTTTCATTTTCTTTTAAATTTTTAATACTCATATAAGTAACATACTTATTAGTAGATGTATTTTGAAAGGTGTAAATATAAAAAAATAAATCTTCTAATGTGTACTCAAAACTTTCAATTATAAGATCTTTTGTATCTGGAACATTATTAGGATCATCTGAAAATAAATAATCTAACTCATTATTTTTTAAGCGATCGTAAAATTCTTTCATTTCCTGAACATTTTTAAATTTTGGACCGTCATCATGATTCCATTCAATTAAAGCAATTTCATCATTTGTTTTATTCATCTCGCAAACAGTAGCTTTCAATTCTTTATAATTTTCTAACTTCATATTTACAGCTCCTAAATATACATCTTTGAACGAGGTAGAGTTTATATTACATTAAAGCAATATAAAAGTCAATGGCGGAATTACAATGTTT
>CANQXW010000049.1 GCA_947627925.1 uncultured Bacilli bacterium
TAAAAAAATAGTATTTTTATTTAATTATTTTATTAATTTTTATTAAAAATTCTAACAAAGGAAAATATACTTTTAAGGTACCTCTTGCCAAGCCTTGGTTAGATGTGTTATAATTACTAACGAACCTTGAAAAGGTGTATAGGTATGTAATCCGCTTAATTTTAATATATATTAATGATTACAGGTAATAATTTAGAAAGGAAGTGGGAATGATGGCTAATTTAGTTGATAAAATCAACGAACGTCATATTCGTAAAGACATTCCAGAATTCCAAGTTGGAGACACAGTTCGGGTTGATGTTTGGGTAAAAGAAGGTAAGAAAGAAAGAATCCAAGCTTTTGAAGGCTTAGTAATAGCTAAAAAAGGTGGAAGCGTATCTGAAACTTTCTCTGTTCGTAAAACATCAAGTGGTGTAGGAGTAACCAGAATATTTCCGGTTAATGCCCCTACTATTGATAAGATAACTGTTGTTAAAAAAGGAATGGTTAGAAGAGGCAAACTTTACTTTATTAAAAAGATGCGTAAAGAATATAAGGTTAAAGAAAGAAATTAAGGGATTAGCCTTAATTTCTTTTATTTGAGGAAAGTGTGAAAAATGAAAATAGTTAAAGAACTAATTCCCTATGTTATTATCGTTTTAGTGGTAATATTAATAAGAACTTTTATTGTGACCCCTATTGCGGTTCAAGGCGATAGTATGGTGCCAACTTTAAAAGGTAATGAATTAATGATTTTAAAGAAATATGATAAAGACTACCAAAGATTTGATATTGTTGTGGTCGATAAAAGTGTTTATAAAGATAGTTTAATTAAAAGAGTTATTGGTCTTCCTGGGGAAACTATTGAATATAGCCATAATAAATTATATATAAATGGTAAAGAGTTAAAAGATACTTATGCTTATGGAGAAACTGAAAGCTTTAAAACTATTACTTTAGGAAAAGATGAATACTTTTTAATGGGTGATAACAGGGAAGTTTCTTTAGATAGTCGGATTTTAGGACCAATTAAAAAAGATAAGATTAAAGGAACAGTGGGTATTATTCTTTATCCTTTTAATCGGTTTGGTAAAGTTAAATAAGTTACTTATTATTAAGTAATTTTTCTTTTGGTTATTGTAAAAACAAAAGTTTGCTGATATAATATTTTTAGGAGGTAATCTATGGCTTTAGATAGTAATTTAATTTTAAAAGAAGTTTCTTTAAATCATGATGAAATACCTTCTTATGAAAAATATCCTTTTAATATTCCGATAATTAAAAATTTTCAAAAATTAGAATTTAAGGCTCCAGTTACTTTTTTAATCGGGGAAAATGGGGTTGGTAAATCGACTTTAATTGAAGCATTAGCTAATGCTCTTGATTTAAATTCCGAAGGTGGAAGTCAGAATTTTCTTTATTCAACTAAAGATACTACTTCTTCTTTAAAAGATTATATGGATGTATCTTTTTATAAAATGCCCAAAACAAGATTCTTTTTAAGAGCGGAAAGTTTTTATAACTTTGCAACAGAAGTCCAAAGATTAGTTGAAGAAGATAACTTTAAAGCTTTATACAATGTTTATGGCGGAAATCTTCATGAACGCTCTCATGGGGAATCATTTCTTCAGCTTGTGCAAAATCGTTTTATTCCTAATGGCCTTTATATCTTAGATGAACCTGAAGCAGCTTTATCACCCCAAAGACAAATGACTTTACTTTGCTTAATTGATGATTTGGCTAAAAAGGGTGCTCAATTTATAATTGCCACACATTCGCCCATTTTAATTAGTTATCGCGAGGGAGTAATCTTAGATTTAAACAATAATTTGCAAGAAGTAAGTTACGAAGACACCGATATTTATAAATTATATAAAATGTATTTAGATAATTATGAAAGTATGCAACATAAATTATTTGATTAATAAAATATACTAGATAATATAAATATTTTGAATTGGAAATTTGTTTACTCAAAATTTACATTCAGTATTGTAAATAAAAATGTCGAGGTTGGTAAATAATAGTAAATGCGTTATACTCGTTGACAAAATTTTCTGGGGAGGGGTATAATTGATTATAGAAAGGGATGATTATGGGAATGAAAAGAATGATAAATTTATTTATATGTTCTTTAATTAGTCTATTTTTTACAACTAATGTTTTAGCAGCTGATGCCAGTGATTATAAATCACTTAATGATGCTTTACGAAAAGCCAAAGAAGGTGACACAGTAAAATTAACGCATGACATTAGTTTATCCGAGAATCAATATATTAGTGTTTCCAATGATGGCTCTAAAGCTAAGAAAAATATTACTTTAGATTTTCAAGGACACACAATTAATTCAACAAGTGCTAGTAAAGCGACAATAATTGTCACGGATGATGTTACATTAACTATTACAGGTAATGGTACGGTTAACTCTGGTGATCAAACAGCTTTAATCGTTAAAGATGGCGATGTTATTATTGAAAATGGAACCTTTACAGTAAGTACAGCTCCTTATTATGCTATTCATGTTGGTGATGGTAATGGGGATAGTATAGATGAAAGAGAAAGAGATGATTTAACTAATACATTAACTATTAAAAATGCTACCATTACAAATACCCAATCCGGTGGTATTATGGTAATGACTAGACATTCCGTATTAGATATTGAAAATGTTAATTTAACCGCTACTGATAATACAGCTATATCAACGTATAAAACAACAGTTGATGTTACAATAAATATTAAAGGTGGAAATTTATCGGCTAAAGCATCTACTAAAGAACAAGTTGATGGAATAGGTATCGTAGGACAAAATATTAATTTAAATATAAGTGGTGGTACTCTTGAAGCATTAAATGGGATAGGAATTAACTCTAATAATAGTAAAGGTAATACATCTACTATTAAAATTTCAGGAGGTCATATTAAAGCTCATACGGGAATGTATCAACCAGAATTAGCTGATACAACTATTAGTGGTGGAACTATCGAAGGAGTTATCGGTATTGTAGCTCGTCAAGGTGTAATAAATATTACGGGAGGAACTATAATTGGTAGTGCTACTTCTTCAGATGAATCTTATGCTGTAGGATATAAAGATCATTTTTTAACACCAGGTGTTTCTATAGCTGTTGATAATGAACCTACTACTTATGGCGCTGATTTAGTGGTTAATATTTCAGGAGGCATTTTCTCTGCTACGGCTGATAATGCTATAGAATCTTATCAAAAAAACAATACCGATTTTAAAATAACTGGTGGCGAATTTAATAAAGAATTTAATGCTAATTTTATAGATGGTGAGGCTAAAGTCCAAATTGGAAGTTCTTATTTTGTGGGAGCTAGTGCTAAAGAAGCTTTAGAGAAAGCCCCATCTGGAACAACAGCTACTGTTCTTCAAGGATCTATAGATTTTACTAATGTTTCTGGTGGTGTTACGGTTGTAAATCTTAGCGATGGTAATGTAACTGTTAATGGTCAAAAAATAGAACAAGGTAATAGTATAACTATACCAGTTCCAAGTCATAGTACAACGACTCCTGAGGAGCCAAAAGAGGAACCAAAAGAAATAGTTACAGATGTAGTTTATGAAGATAATGGCGATGGCCTTGTTATTGAAGGATCAATTATTACCGAAAATAATGAACCTTCTTTAGAATTAGCTAAGGTTTATGATGAAATGGTAGAATATGTTGCTAGTAAAGGATTTACCGAAATATTTAATATGTATGAATTCCATGTTAAAGATAATAATAATCTTACTCATGCTTTAACCATAACATTTAATATTGGGGAAAGCAATAATGGAAAACTAGCCTATATTCTTCACCAAAAACATGATGGAACATATGAAGAATTTGAAAAAGAAGTAAAAGATGGTAAAGTTGATATAACTGTTTCTGAATTATCACCATTTGTTGTAGCCCTTAAAGAAAATATTCTCGACGTTGATAGTGATATAGGGGTAGAAAATCCTAAAACACGTGATGTTGGAATAATTGGTTATGGCTTATTATCAAGCTTTACAATATTTATGACATCTATTGTGCTAGCAAAAAAAGAAGAAGTATAATTTTTAAATTGATGAAGTGTACCCAATAAAGTAGACAAAGAAAAAAAAGAGAATGGTAACTTCAACAGAAATAATATAAACTGGTATTC
>CANQXW010000050.1 GCA_947627925.1 uncultured Bacilli bacterium
CAAACAGTAAAACAAGAAAACTGTTGTTTTCTTGTTACTCATTCTAATTATTTACTTTTGATTAACATTTTTTGTTGTTCTTTACTAACTTCTTGCTCTTTATCAACAAATAATTTAGAAAATTCCTCTTTATTGTCCAAAATTGTTTCAAAATCTTTCGTATCTAGTAAATATTTTAATAACGATAAAGTTTTGGAATAATCAGTAGCACCATAATCTGTATCTTTAACTTCAACAATCTTCATTATTGCATCTTTCTTTTCTGCACTTATGCCTTTTATGCACTTAGCAAATTCATGCATAACATCATAGCTTTTTGTTGCAATAATTCCATCTGTTAATTTATCTATATTGACACCTTTTATATTTTTAGCAAATTCATATATCCATCGTGCATCTTGTGTAGCAATAATTCCATCTGTTAGTTTTTCTATATTAGCAACATTTATATTTTTAGCAAATTCACAAATATAAGGAGCATCTTTTGTTGCAATAATTCCGTCTGCTAATTTTTCTATATTTGCATTCTCTATTTCTTTAGCAAATTCGCAAATATAATAAGCATCTTGTGTAGCAATAATTCCGTCTGTTAGTTTTCCTAAATTGGCACCTTTTATTTCATTAGCAAATTCATATATCCATCGTGCATCTTGTGTAGCAATAATTCCATCTGTTAATTTATCAATATCAACACCTTCTATATCTTTAGCAAATTCGTAAATGCATTCTGCATCTTTTGTGGCAATAATTGCATCTTGTAACTTTTTAATATTTGCTTTCTCTATTTCTTTAGCAAATTCGCAAATATAATAAGCAGCTTTTGTTGCAATTATTGCATCTTCTAACTTTTCTATATCTGCTCCTTCCTGAAATCTAGCAAAATAATATATATATTGAGCGTCTTTTGTGGCAATTATTGCTTTTTGTAATTTTTCTATATCTAATCCTTTTTTTAAATTAGCAAATTCATAAATATATTTTGCATTTTCTTTTGTTGTATTTTTTATAATTGCATCTTGTAACTTATCTATATTTGCTCCTTTTACATCTCCGGCAAATTTATAAATAATAGGTGGCCAATTAATTTTCATTATTGCATCTTGTAACTTATCTATATTTGCTCCTTTTATATCTCTAGCAAAATAGTAAATTTGATGACTGTTTTCGATTTTTATCATTGCATCTTCTAACTTTTCTATATTGGCACCTTTTATATCTCTAGCAAAGTAGTAAATATATATAGCATCATTTATACCTGCATCTATAATTGCATCTTGTAATTTATCTATATCTGCACCTTCTATGGAAGCCGCAAATCTATAAATATATTCAGGCTCTTTAGTACTTATTATTGCTTTTGTTCCTATTTCTTTATCAATAATACCCAATTCTACTAGCTTTAAAATTTTATTAAATTCTCTTTCTTTTAGTAATTTTTCAATAGTTTTATTCATGAAATGTTTCTCCTTTCAAATTGTGTCATATTATATAACATAACATTTTCTTTTCTCATAAAATTTATTAAAAATTTTTCTAAATCATTTTTTAATATTATTCTTATTTTTTTACCAATTTTTTTTGCATTTCTTTAGGAAAAAAATAATCACTTTTATTTATTCCAAAATAAGAATTTGCTAATGTATCATTTCCATCTTGATATAAAATTTTATTTTTTGTAACTCCAAGCAATGCCTCTACTTGCTCATTAGTATATTTTTCAAAGCATATACCAACTAAATCGTCAAATATAGATTTATTATCAATTTTTAGAATTTCTTTTGTTTCTTTTATTCTTTCATACATACTTGGATCTAACTCTCGCATTAATTTTCCAATTTGCAATGATAATTGAATAGAATTATTACTATTTTTTGGAATATAATTTGTTTCAAAAAGCACTGGTCTAATATAATTTGTTTCACTTAAAAGCGATGCTAATTTTCCCTTATTTTTTTCATCTTCTGCTTCTTTTACTAAAACATATCTAGAAAATGGATTTCCTAATTTTTGCCTATCATATTCACCTTTTATTATTTCGTGATATAGATAACGATTTTTATCCCAAGAACATACATCTATTTTTTCTTTATAATTGTCTTTCATTATTTGAAGATTAAGTTCACTACCATCTCTAAACATTTTTAATATCATCATTTCTTTACCATCAACTTCATACTTTATTAACGGATGACAATTACAATGAATTCCATACTCACTATCTAAAGCTGCTCTTATTTCAAATTGCCCTGAAAGCTTTATACCATTTGATTGTTGTAACTGAAAATCAATATCATTATTCCAATTTCCTTGAATATTGTCTTCAAGAATAGCATAATAGCCATATATTTTGGCAATGTTAAATTCTGCATTTAAAACATTATTATTAAAGTTTGCAGATATAAAAACTTTTCCATTCTTAAAATATAATTTTCCAACCTCATTCATATCAGAATCAAAAATTTTTAGCTTTAAAAATTGATCAATATTTTCAACATTTTCTTCTAATATAAGATTAAAAGCATTTAAAAATATTCTTGCAGCACAAGTATTTTGTTTAAGTTGTAAATATTTTTCAAAATCATATAATAATTTTGCTTCCATATTCTTTCACCTCACGATTAATTAAAAACAATATTATTTTTTATTTTTAAGCAAAGTTTTTTTCGTTATATATTAACATATTATAAACATTTTGTAAATGAATACATATTTGAGCTACTAAAAGAAAACAATAAAGCAGTTTTCTTGTTACTTTCTTTTATTCCTACATTTTAACAAACATTTTTGGATTTTCTTATGATTTTTATATTTTTTTATAACACTTAACTTTTTCTTTACTTTTAACTAAATTGTTTTTAATTTGCTCTTTAATAGCACTTAATTCATCATCATTAAAATTTGTTAATTTTACTTCTTTATCAAATCTTGAAAATAATGAAATTATTTTACAAAAATTAGAATCCTTTTTTATATAAGGCGTATATTCTGGATGGTCAGTATTGTAATCACGTATAGGAATATTTAATTCTTCAGATTTTTTCTCATTTAAAAGTTTTTGACTATCTATATCATAATAATATTGCTTGCCATCTTTAATTATCGTAATATATTTATCTCCCTTTTTTTTGATATATTCGCTTAAAGTACCTAAAGATGAAGAATGGTCTTCAATTTCTATCGTACCATCATTTTTTTTTCTTACTTTAATACCATTTTCTTCATTCCAATAATTATCACTAATATGTAAGCCTTGACCTATATAAGAATAATTTTGAATAAGTTCATTAAAATTAGGATGATAATATTTATCATAGATAGTTCCACATTGATTTATCATTGTATAAACTTGACCATAATTATCTATTGGTTCAATAATTGTATATTTTTTATCAATATTAGAAAAATCAAAACTTTTTGGATTATAACATTCTTTCTTATTTTTATACTCTTTAAAAACAATGCTTTTATTTTGACCTATTATTTTAATAGAAACAAACCAAGATTTATCAGAAGAAGTAAAATCACTATTACTACTTGTATGATATGAAAATATAATATCATATCTATTGTCATTTATATCAACGGTCATACTTTTACTTTCTAAATCCAACTTATTTTCTACAATAAAGTCAAGTAACTCTATCATTTCTTTTATTCCTATCGAAGTTTTTAAATTTAAATTTTTATCAGGTGTTCCAAGTATTCTTCTAACATATTTTAATAGATCTGTTTCCATAAATTATTAGCCTCTCTTCCTTATCAAATTACAGCTTTTTATTAAATTGTATTTTTTTATTACTTTTGTTTTTTATGAGTTCTTTTTCTTATTTTCTTTCCATTTTCATCTTTTCCATTAACTATTTGTTTTTGATTAAGACTTTGTAAATATTG
>CANQXW010000051.1 GCA_947627925.1 uncultured Bacilli bacterium
ATTCTATATTAAAATTTTCATTTTAATATCTTTTTTTCTAATGTGTCTGGTTTTCCATAAAACTTTTCACACTATCATTTCATTTTAACATAAAACGCTTCCTTTGAATACATTATAGTGTGAGGAGTGTTTATGTGAAAAAAAATATTTTATATGTTTTAACGGGTATTTTAGGATTAATTGTCATCCTACTTATGGGAGGAACAATGCTTAAAAAACCTCAAGATGAAAATAAATTAGAAACTATTAAAGTTTCTGAAGTAACTCACAGTATTTTCTATGCTCCTTTTTATGTAGCTATGGAAAATGGCTATTTTAAAGAAGCAGGTATAGATATCGATTTATTACTTGTAAGTGGTAGTGATAACGTAGCCTCTTCCGTTTTATCCAAAGATACCGATGTTGGACTTGCTGGTCCCGAATCAGCATGCTATGTGTATCTTGGTGGTGAAAAGGATTACCTACAAGTTTTTGCAGGCTTAACCAAAAGAGATGGCCAATTTATACTTAGTCGAGATACTAAGGAATTTAAATGGGAAGATTTAAAAGGAAAAGAAATCTTAATTGGTCGAAGTACGGGTATGCCTGGTTTAAGTTTCTTCAAAGCTTTAGAAAATGAAGGTATCAATAAAGATGAAGTTAATATCAATACTGCCATTGAATTTGGTGAATTATCCGGAGCATTTCTAGGGGGCGAAGGTGACTTTGTCAATTTATTTGAACCTCTAGCAAGCAAACTAGAAGCAAATGGCAATGGTTATGTAGTAACAAGTGTCGGAGCTTCTTCTGAAGATTTTCCTTACACCGCCTTCTATGCTAGAAAAAGTTACATTGAAGAAAATAAAAAATTACTAACTAACTTTACGAAGGCAATTAATAAAGGACTTGCATTTACTTTAGAAAATTCTAGCACTGATGTGGCTAAAGTTATTGCTAATCAATTTAGTGATACTTCAATTAATGACTTAACGACAATGATTGAAAGATATAAAAATGCCGACGTTTGGTTAAAAAGTCCTTACGTAGAAGAAGAATTTTTTAATACTTTAACGGATTTATTAAAAGATAATAATTTAATTGATAAGACTGTTTACTATGAAGATTTGGTAAATAATCTTTATGAATAATATTATCAAAATTGATTGCTTATCTAAAAATTATCATACCAAAGAAGGAGAAATTGAAGCCATTAAAGATTTTAATTTAGAAATTAAAGAAGGAGAAATAATTTCTCTAGTGGGTCCCTCTGGTTGTGGAAAGTCTACTCTTCTTTCCTTAATTTCAGGGCTTGATACAGAATGTAAAGGAAATATTATTTCCAAAAATAAATTAAAAATGGCTTATATGCTTCAAAGTGATGCTCTCCTTCCTTGGCTTACCATATATGAAAATGCTATTTTAGGTTTAAAAATTAATCGTGACTTAACTAAAGATAATTTAGCCTATGTTGACTATTTACTTAATCTATATAACTTAAAAGAATTTAAAGACAATTATCCTAAAAGTTTATCAGGAGGTATGAAACAAAGACTAGCTTTAATTAGAACTCTAGCCGTAAAGCCTGATATTTTACTTTTAGATGAACCTTTTTGTGCTTTAGATCAACAAGCAAGAATGCTAATAAGTGATGATGTTTATCAAATATGTAAAAAAGAAAAGAAAACGGTTATCTTAGTTACTCATAATATTGAAGAAGCTATTACTTTTTCTGATAGAGTTATTGTTTTATCAAAAAGACCTACAATGATTAAAAATATTATTTCGATTAACATGGCTAATAATTCTTCAATTTTAGAAAGAAGAAAAGATACGTCATACCAAACTTATTTTGATATGATTTGGAAGGATTTAGAATATGAGTCCTGAGCAAAAAAAATTTTTACAAAATATTAAAATTAATAAATTTAAAATAATGTTTTGGCAATTATTTATAATAATTACTTTCTTTCTAATTTGGGAAATTTTGGTAAATACTGGTATTTTAAGTGCTTTTATTTATTCTAGTCCATCTAGAATTATTAAAACTATTATAGATTTAATTAAAGATAATAACTTTTTTATTCATATTTATATAACTTTAAAAGAAGTATTAATATCATTTATTATTGGTACTTCTTTAGGCTTTATAATAGCCGTTATACTTTATGAATTTCCTTTTTTGGCTAAAGTTATGGATCCTTTTTTAACTATGTTAAATAGTTTACCTAAAGTTGCTTTAGGGCCTTTAATTATCATCATTTGTGGGGCTAATACCAAAAGTATTATTTTAATGGCTTTACTTATTAATTTAATTGTGAGTATTATAACTATTTATAATGGGTTCTTACAAACTGATGAATATCGTTTAAAATTATTTAAAACTATGCACGCAACCAAAAGACAAATTTTATTTAATTTAGTTATTCCTAGTAGTTATCAAACGATTATTTCTTCATTTAAATTAGGAATAGCTCAAACCTTAATTGGTGTTATTATGGGCGAATTTTTAGTAAGTAAACAAGGGATTGGCTATCTAATCGTCTATGGTAAACAAGTCTTTAATTTACACTTAGTTATGAGTGGAATTGTCCTACTTGCTTTAATTTCTTATATACTTTATAAATTAATAACTATTTTAGAGAAAAAATTATTAAAGCATATATAAAAGCTACCCCCAAAAAGGTAGCTTTTATTTTTAGTTAATTTTTACTTACTTGGAATAATTCAACATCAACACTAGTTTCTTGACCAAATAAATCAATAATAATATTTAAACGATTATTTTCTTTATCAATATTATCAACCCGACCCATCATACCTTTGAATGGTCCATCAATAATACTTACACTGTCACCAACTTTTAAGTCGTCTTCCACATTAACTCGACTCATACCCATATTAACTAAGATACGATCGATTTCTTGAGGAAGTAATGGGGTTGGTTTAGCTCCTTTACCACTTGATCCAATAAAACCAGTAACTCCAGGAGTATTTCTGACTATATACCAGGCTTCATCAGACATAATCATTTCCACTAAAATATAACCAGGAAACATTTTTTTAATTTTTTCTTTTTTAACACCATCTTTAACTTCTACTTCTTTAGTTTCCGGAATAACAATTCGAAAAATATAATCTTGCATTCCCATTGATTCTATTTTAGCTTCTAGTTTTTCTTTAACTTTACTTTCATGTCCAGAATAAGTATTGACTACATACCATAATTTGTCCATTAATTAAACAACCCCTTTATATATGCTAATATCATATTTAAAAGCTCAAAGAAAACAATTAAAATAATGCAAAATATAACCGTAGCTATTGTATATTTAACTATTTCTTTTGCACTAGGCCATTTTACTAATTTCATTTCTTTTTTAATGCCTTTAGTAAAACTTTCTTTTTTAACTTTTGGTTTCTTTTCTCCTACTTTCTTTGTTTTCTTATCCTTCTTTTCTTTTACTTCTTTAGCCATTTTTAACCTCCTAATTTTTTTTCAATTAAAAAACACTTTCGTGTTCATTAATAATATAGCATATTTATATATCTTATGCAAGCAAAAACTTAAAAGTATATTTTCCTTTGTTAGAATTTTTAATAAAAATTAATAAAATAATTAAATAAAAATACTATTTTTTTA
>CANQXW010000052.1 GCA_947627925.1 uncultured Bacilli bacterium
TAAAAATGAAATTAAAAATTGAAAAAAATCTACTGAAAAAGGGAAAAATAAAGCAAATTTTATACAAAAATGACATTATGACAGATATATTTACTATATAGTGGAGTATCTCATAAATGTCATTAATGTCATAAAGTTGTCTTAGCCAGCACAGGGAGTTTACTCCCGCAATTTACTTGGAGTTCCAAACCCTAATAATATTAAAAATAACAGAAAATAAGGAGTGAAAAAATGACTGATTTAGAACAAAAGAAAAAAGCCAAAGAATTTGCTGAAAGATGGAAAGGTAAAGGCTATGAAAAAGGAGAATCTCAAAAATTTTGGATAGATTTACTTGAAAATGTATTAGGCGTTAGCAATGCGATTGATTTTATTCATTTTGAAGATACAGTTCATATTGATAAAGCAACAGGCTTTATTGATGGCTTTATTGATAAGACTAAAGTTCTAATTGAACAAAAATCAATTGATAAAGATTTAAGAAAAGCAATAAAACAATCTGATGGTTCTTTATTAAATCCTTTTCAACAAGCCAAAAGATATTCTTCAGAACTTTCATATGATAACAGGCCAAGATGGATAGTTACTTGTAATTTTAAATCATTCCTTGTATATGATATGAATAATCCAAATGGGGAACCAGAAGAAATCCTATTAAAAGATTTAGGAAAAGAATATTATAGACTATCATTTATAGTAGATGCTAAAAGCGAACATTTAAAAAAAGAAGAAGAATTATCATTTAAAGCTGGTGAATTAGTTGGCGTTTTATATGATGCTTTTTCTGACCAATATAATGATTTATCTAATGAAGAATCTCAAAAGTCTTTAAATGAACTATGTGTACGTTTAGTATTTTGTTTATATGCTGAAGATGCTGGATTATTTGGAAGAAAAAATGTGTTTCATGATTATTTAACAAAATATGAAGATTTAGACTTAATGCGTAAAGCTCTTATAGAATTATTTAAAGTGCTAGATCAACCATTAGATAAAAGAGACCCTTATCTTGAAGATGATTTAAATCAATTCCCATATGTAAATGGCGGTTTGTTTTCTAATGAAAATATAGAAATACCAAGATTTACGGAAAAAATAAGAAATACTTTGCTTTCTAAAGCTTCTGATGATTTTGATTGGTCTGAGATATCTCCAACAATATTTGGAGCAGTTTTTGAATCAACTTTAAATCCTGAAACTCGTCGCTCTGGAGGTATGCACTACACATCTATCGAGAACATTCATAAAGTAATTGATCCTTTATTCTTAAATGACTTAAGGGAAGAATTAAATGATGCTTTAGCATATAAAAATGAAAAAACAAGAAATGAAGCACTTGATAAATTTCAAGAACATATTGGAAGTTTGACTTTTTTAGATCCTGCTTGTGGATCTGGTAATTTCTTAACAGAAACATATTTGTCTTTAAGAAGATTAGAAAATGAAGCAATTGCATCTAAACAAAAAGGAATGATGGCTTTAGATTTAGGAGATGTAGTAAAAGTATCTATTAACCAATTTTACGGTATAGAAATAAATGATTTTGCTGTTAAAGTAGCAACTACTGCACTGTGGATTGCTGAATCTCAAATGTTACAAGAAACTTCTAAATTATTATCTAAAGAATTAGATTTTTTACCATTAAAAAACTATACAAATATATATGAAGGAAATGCTTTAAGAGTTAATTGGAATGAAGTTGTTCCAAATACTAAATGTAATTATATTATGGGAAATCCGCCTTTTGTAGGTAGTTCAATAAAATCAAAAGAAATATTGCAAAAAGAAGATAAACAAATAGTTTTTGGTGAAGATAAAGCTGGTAAGTTAGATTATGTTGCGTGTTGGTATAAAAAAGCTAATGATTATATAAATAAGACAAGAATTCAAGTTGCTTTTGTTTCTACTAATTCTGTAACTCAAGGAGAACAGGTTAAACCATTATGGGAAAATATCCTTAATAATACTTATATTAATTTTGCTTATAGGACATTTAGATGGGATAGTGAAGCCAGCTTAAAAGCACATGTACATTGTGTAATTATCGGCTTTAGCAAAATTGAAAAAGAAGAAAAACTACTATATGATAATGGGATTGTTAAAAAAGTGAAACATATAAATGGATACTTAATAGGATATAAAGATTTTTATATAGAATCTAGGACACAGAATCCGGTTGGATTGCCAAAGTTAACACAAGGCAATAAGCCTTGGGATGATGGAGGATTGATATTAAGTGCAGAAGAAAAAGAATATCTTAATCAAAAGTATCCTATTCTAAAAAAATATATTAAAAAATACGTTGGAGCAAAAGAATTTATAAATAAAATTGATCGTTATTGTTTATGGTTTGTTGGTGGTAATCCTTCTGAATATAGAAATATTCAAGAAATAAAATCACGTTTAGAAACAGTAGTAAAAAAAAGGTTGGAATCACCAACAGAAATTGTAAGAGAACAAGCAAATACTCCAATGTTATTTTCACAAATAAGGCAACCTAAAAAAAATTATATTCTTATTCCAGAAACGTCTAGTTCATCAAGAAAGTATATACCAATGGGATTTATGGATAAAGATATTATTGTTAGTAATTCAGTTATGACCGCGGAAACCGATGATGTATATTTGTTTGGAATTTTAGAATCTAATGTTCATATGGCCTGGGTAAAAACATTATGCGGTAGACTAAAAAGTGATTTTAGATATTCGCCAACTTTATATAATAGTTTTCCATGGCCTAATCCAACAAAAGATCAAAAAGAAAAAATAGAAAAAACAGCACAAGCAATTTTAGATGCTAGGTCAAAATATCCAAATAGTTCGCTAGCTGATTTATATGATGAATTAACAATGCCATCTGATTTAAGAAAAGCCCATCAGTTAAACGACGTTGCTGTAATGGAGGCTTATGGGTTTAATTGGAGAAAGATGACAGAATCAGACTGTGTTGCAGAATTAATGAAAATGTATCAATCATTGACTGAAAAAAATAAATAATTGAAATGAGGTGAAAGAATGTCAAAATGGTATGATAAACCTACAAAACTTTTATCTATTGGTAAAGATATTGATTATGTAATGTGTATAGATGAAAATGGTAGTAGTAGTAATTTAACTTATGTATTAAAACAAATATCAAATGAAAAAGAACTATCAGAAGATGATAAATATTTTACTATTACAGGATGTATTTTTACAAAAAAACAATATTTAGATTCAAAAAAGTTAATTAAAACACTTAAAAATAAATATTGGAATAATGGAGTGTTTTATGATACTAAATTAAACAAAGAAAAAGCAGTTTGTTTTCATTCTAGAGATATAAGAAAGCATGATAATTGCTTTAATGATAGTATTATTAATTATGATGAATTTATGGTAGATTTATCTAATACTATGAAAGACATTCAATGTAAAATTATTTCAATTAGTATTAATTTATATGAGTATTTAAAAAAAGGCTACACCCACAATGTTTATAATGTAGCTTTTGACTTCCTATTAGAAAGATATATTTATGAAACTGAAAATAAGAAAAAAGGTATAATTATGCTTGAAGCAAGAGGAAAAGATGAA
>CANQXW010000053.1 GCA_947627925.1 uncultured Bacilli bacterium
TCATCATATCCAGCTAGTTTCATTAAATCAACCATACTTAGATTTAATGTTTCAGCAATACCTTTTAAATATAAAACATTAGGTTTTAATCTTTTGCCAGATTCAATTCTTGAAACTTCAGCACAATCCATATTAGATTGTCTTGCAAGTTCTCTTTGTGAAATACCTAATTTTTGTCTTGCTTCACTTATTACTTTTCCTAATTCAGTTATATTTTTCTTTGCCATTACAAACACCTCTTTTTTTTCTTGGCAAAATAAGTGTAACATATCTTGATGTAAAAATCAACAAAATTGTAATTATGCTGTTGACAAACTCAAAGCATAATGTTAAACTAAAAACAGTTTTGATGTAAAACTCATCAAAATTAGAAAGGGGGAATATCATGAATGAAAGTAAGACAACTAGATTTAACCAATGATAAAATATGGAAAGATAAAAATATCAAACCAGAAGCAAAAGAAATATATTGTTACTTATATGCAAATGGTTATGATAAAAATATAAATAATATCAACATTGGTAGAGTTCAAACAGAATTAAAAAGTATAAAAAACTTAGCATTTAAGAAAAACTTACAACAACTAGAGAAGTACAATTACATAAAGTTTAATGAATATGCTAACGGATTATATGAATATCACATTTGCTAGAATAGAATAATCGCTAGCGAATTAGGTACAGTAAATGTTAAAGATTTATGTTAGTACCTTTTCTATAAAACATAGAATAAACTAAACATCAATCCTAAGAAACAGGATTTAAAATAAAGTTTCACAGGATAATTATGTCAATTTTTGTTTTTGATATATAGCTTGTAGTAATTGCAAGTTTTTTTTATTTAAAAAGGGGGAATGTAAATGAAAATATTAACAAAAAATGAAATAGAAAATAATCACGTTGATACAATTGAGCAATTTAAAATTTTAAAATATATAAAGAAAAATATAGATGTAGATAATATTAAAATCTTTTTAATTAATGAAAATCTTATAAAAATAATTGATGAAGAAAATGAATTTTTATATTTTAGTTATGACAATGAAAAAAGAAAAGTAGTTTATTTTGATGAATTAAGTAAAGATAGTGAATTAGTTTTATAAAAGGGGGTTTTGCATATGAAAGATAATAATAAAAAATATAAATGGAAATTAGAAAATATAATAGATTCATCTTTAACAAAAGAAGAAATAAAAGAAATTGTTAATAAGAAACTTGCTAATATAATTATTGAATTAGAATTAAATCCTATTTCAACTTCTTGTAAAATGGGTTGTGAAAATGACTAAGAAAGGCTATAATATTAGTAGTATTATTAAGGCATTTAATATAAATAAAAAGTTTGAAAATTCCTTTTGTGAAAGAAGGAGTTAAAAATGATATTAAATGTTATAAGGGAAGGTGAGATAGATAATAATACTAAAGGATTAAATTTTAATAATGTAGGAGATTTAAATAATGATAAAGTTCAGCTAAAAAGATTAAAAGAACTATTAAATGAAGATGAATTACGTTACGTATCGCCTAATATAAGACAACTATTAGATATAACAAAACCTAACGACTTAACTTGTTTTAATAGTAATGGTAAAGTTGCTTGTAGAGTTGTTCAAGTAGGCGAAAGATTTAGAGTTATCCTATATATTAGATTATCACAAGAAGACGGAGATTTAGAAGATGGTGATGTTTCTGGAAGTATTAAAAATCAACTACAGCTATTATTAGATGAATGTAAAAGCAAAAATTGGAAAGTGGTAGGTATTTTTTGTGAAGAAGATATAAGTGGTTGTGATGATAATAGACCAGAATGGTTAAAGGCTATTAGATTTGCAGAAGTTGGAAATACTGAAATTGTATTATGTAAAAGTCAATCAAGATTTACTAGGAGCATGGAAATGGTAGAAAAATATTTACATAAATCATTTCCAGAATGGAATGTTAGATTTCTTGGATTAGTAGATAAAACAGATTCAAACGACCAAGAAAGTAAAAAGTCTAGACAAATCAATGGATTAGTAAATGAATGGTATGTAGAAGATGCTTCAAAAAATACTAGAGCAACTTTAAATAATATGAAAAAAAATGGACAATTTACAGGAAGTGTAGCACCTTATGGATATCTTATCGATCCAAACGATAAACACCATTTAATTCCAGATTTATATGCTAGAGAAGCTGTAAGACTTATGGCAGATTTGTTAAAGCAAGGCAAGTCAATGAGACAAGTAATTGATACTTTAATGGAAAAAAGATTTTTAACACCTGCTGACTATAAAACCGAAAAAGGTTTGCCAGTTAATAGGGGTAAAAATAGAGTAACTAATTTAAATTATCAAGTTGAAGAAAGAGATACTTTACAATCTTTAGCAGATAAGTTTTATCTTTCAGTAGAAGAAATAAAACAAAAGAATAATTTATCATCTAATACTATTTCAAAGGGAGATATTTTAATTATTCCATTTAGACAACGTTGGACACCAAAAATGATTAGAACAATAATGACAGATGAAACACAAATCGGAACATTGGTTCAAGGAAAGACTGAAAGAAGAAGTTTTAAAGATTCTACACCTGTTCCTAAACCAAAAAGTGAATGGATAAGAGTACCACATTGCCATGAAGCAAATCTTGATTTAGAAACGTTTGAAATTGTTAGCAAAATGTTTAATAAAGAGTCAAAACGTAGACCACAAAAAAATGGTGAAGTATCAATATTCATAAAAAAAGTATATTGTGGTTGTTGTGGAAAAGCATTTGTTAGAAATACTTCAAATGTGAAAAGTGGAAAAAAAGAATATTTAATGTGTAAATCAAAAGTCGGAGTTTGTGATAATAGAGAGTCAATTGATTTAAAAGAATTTACTGAATATATAACTACTCAAATTAAAGATATGATAAAAGAATATTATGATGTCAATAAGATTAGTAAAGAATATTATTCAAAAAATGTTTATCAAAATTTAGAAAATGATATAAATAATTTGAATAAAGAAAAAGATAATATTCTAAAAAATATTGATAAGAAGAAAACAGTATTAATGAAAATATATGATGATAAAGTAAATGGGGTTATAACTGATAGTGAATTTAATATATTAAAAGAAGGTAATTCTAAAGAACTAGAAAAATTAAATTATAAAGTAACCGATATAAATAATAGAATAAATCAACTTAAAGCTGATAAAGAACATCAAATTGAAAAAGAAAAAATATTTGAAGAATATAAAGATATAAAAAGTTTAAATCGAGTAATTTTAGATGCTTTTATCAAAAGAATAATAATTGAAAAAGCAAACAATGATTCTTCGGAACGTAAAATAAAAATTGAGTGGAATTTTCATACTATTTAGCTATTTTCTACTAAAGAATACCCTCTTGGATTAAAGGACATTCTGGGGGGGAGACTGACCGAAAATTATAAAAAGTGGGAAGACCGAAAGGTCTTTTTTTGATATAATAAAGAAGAAAGAT
>CANQXW010000054.1 GCA_947627925.1 uncultured Bacilli bacterium
TTAACAGTTGTTGGTTTATCAGTTTCTAAAACTTCAATTTTTTGAAATCTTCGTAAGAAAGCCCGGTCCCTTAAAATATATTGTTCATATTCTTCATTAGTAGTAGCCCCGATCATTTTAATGGCGCCACGGTCTAGACTAGGTTTTAAAAGGTTAGCAAAGTCTACTCCACCACTTCTATTAACTAAAAGATGAGTTTCATCAATAAATAGAATTGTTTTTTCGCGATTAGAAAGTTCTCTAATAATTGCATCAAGTTTACTTTGGGTATCTTTAGCATTAGTAGTTGTTCCGATTAAACTAGCCACATTTATTTTAATAACTGTCCAGCCTTTAAGAGCATCCGGTACTAAATTTTTTTGAATTCGATAAGCAAGTCCTTCCACTATGGCTGTTTTACCAATACCAGCTTTACCAACAAACAAAGCGCTTTTTTCTGGCGTTAAAAGCGTTAAAATACATTGTTTTATTTCTTCATCTCTCGCAATAGCGGGATCAGTAATATATTCCTTACCAGTTAAATTTTCGCCATATACATCAAGTAAAGTTAACATTTCTTCATTCATTATGCTTCACCCTACTTTAAGTATATCACACTTTTACTTGACAAAAAACTAAAAATGTCTATAATATACATTACTTTTCAAAGGGGGATTGTAAATTATGGCAGAAATATGTGGACAATGTACAAAACTTGATTGGAACAATAAAGAAAAGTGGTCAAGCGTAGATAAGTATTGGTGTAAAAGTGGTCACGGTTATAGAGAACCGAATGAAAGAAAATGTAATTATGATTTTTGTTATAATCCTGAATCTAGTCATAAACCTAGTGAAGGATATACTCCAAGTGGATGCCCAATTACAAATATGATATGTAATATTCTTGGGTTTGATGATAACTGTTCTCTTCTTTCACTACTTAGAAAATTTAGAGAAAATGTTTTAAAATGTGATTTTAGATATTATCAATTACTAATGCAATATGATATGATTGGACCAATTATAAGTAAGGCAATTTTAGAAAAAGAAGATAATTATTCTTATGCACTTCGTATGTGTAATAATTTTCTTCTTCCGTGTGCATCCCTTATTAAAGAAGGTATGTTAGATGGTGCTGTGGAAGTATACAAAAATATGGTCCAAAGTTTAAGTGAAGATTTTAATATAGTAATACCTGAACCTAAAAGATCAGCAAATTATGAAATTAATACTTTAGGAAAGGCAAGAATTTTAAAAGGAAATGCTTAAGAAAGTCATTTCCTTTTTACATATATTTTTCTTTAACAAATTTAACTAAGTCACTGGCTGAATTTTCATTAATTATTTTTCTTTGATTACAAGTTAATTTTTCTTGTAATTCTTTACTTTCTAATAATTCTCTTAATTTACTAACTACTTCTTCAATACTTACGGCTTTTAAACTCATTTTATTTTCTTCATAAAATGAAGCATTATAATTTTCTACTCCCGGTATAGGCATCATATGAATAAGTGGTTTATTTAAAGTAGCAACCTCACTTGTCGTAAGTCCACCCGGTTTAGTTATAACAACTTTACTTAAATTCATATAAGCATTCATATCTTTGGTAAAACCAATTATTTTTAAATTATCATTTTTTATTTTTAATAGTTCACTTTCTAATTTTTCATTATTACCACATATAACAATAAAATAAATATTAGGAAATTCTTTAATTAAAGTATTAACTAATTCTTTCATTTTACCAAAGCCCATACTACCAGATGTCAGTAAAATAATATCTTTATCAGTCTTTATTTTAATATTTTTAATATTATTTTTAAAACTAGATGAAACAGGAATACCCAAAGGAAGTAAGATATCTTCACTTATTCCTTTTTTAACAAAATCATCTTTTAATAAAATACTTGGAATAACAAAATAATCTGGTTTAGTTTCATTCCAAAAAGGAATACATTCATAATCAGTTGCTACATTTATAAAATGAATATTACAATCTTTTTTAATCGCGGTCAGTGCCATACTTGGAAATAAATGCGTACAAATAATTAAATCATAATTATTATCTTTTATATAATTATATAATTTATCTTTAGCAAGTTTATTTATTAAATATACAGGACTTGTTATATTACTTTTATTATAAATTTCGCCTAGTTTATAAACACTTTTAAAAACATTGCCATTACCCTTAGTAGAATCTAAATATAATTTTTCTACTAAAGAGGCTCTTTTTTCGCCGATTAACTCTAAATAATCTTGAAAGTGACATTCAATATTATTATCTTTAAATTCTTCCGCAATATATCTAGCACAGGAATTATGCCCTCCACCAGTACTACAAGACAAGACTAAAACTTTCATAATTACTCCCAATGATTACTAAACATATTTTTTAAATAAGCGCTATTAAAGGTATTATCTAAAAATCTTTCATAACTATTTTGGGGAGCAATTCCTTTATCACAGGCTTTGGCTCTTACAATACATTGAGCCGTAAATATAATATCAAAAACTAAAAAGATTGAAATATAGACAATTAATTTTTGACCTATTTTCGGATTAATTTTATCAATTAATTTTTGCATTAAAGGGTATAAATATTTAATCCAAACTATACTAAGTATTCCCCAAATACAAGAATAAGCAAGACATATACGACCATTAATATTCATAAAAAACTTAGAATAATTCCAAGCAGTAAAGCCTAAAACAAATTCCATTCCCCAACTCATAAAATATTCCACTAAAGAACCACCAATAAAACCAATAAGAAATAATATTAAAAGATTTTTATCTTTATATTTTAGAAGTGCCGCAGTTAAAACACAAGCCCCAACACCATAGATTACATTAAAAGGACCAATAACTAAAGCAGAATGATTAATAAGCATATGGTCTATTACTATTGAGCCAATCCCTTCTAAAATCCAACCAAAAACACTACCAATTAAAAACATATAAAAATAATCATAAAATTTTAATTT
>CANQXW010000055.1 GCA_947627925.1 uncultured Bacilli bacterium
AAAATTTGGTTTTCACTTTTATTTCTTTTTGAATTATTTATTGAGTCCATAATTAACATCTCCAATTTTATTACAAATTATATTTTTACTAAGTATATAATAAATCAAATTAAAAAACAACGTAATTTAAGATAATATAAAAGCAATTGTATTACAAATAACAGCGATAAAGAATAATATACCAGTAATTAAATCTGTTTTATCTTTTCTTATTTTATACCGACTTAAAAAAGTAACGCAATTATAGGCACATAGTAAACTAACAATAGATGCCATAGGTTCTTCTTTAAAAAATGCAATTAGTATTAAAATAACAGAAAATAAAGCCATACCGATAATACCATATTTCATCGACTTTAAATTTGTTAATTCTGTTAGTTTAATGATATTTTCTTCACTCTTTTTTTCTATATCTTTATTATCAATAATTTCTCCAGCAAGTATATCATTTACACTTACACCTAATATTTCACTAAGTGGTTTCAGTAAAGACATATCCATTAAACATAATCCTCTTTCCCACTTACTGACAGCATTTTTAGTAATGCCTAATTTTTCGGCTAATTCTTCTTGCGTTAATTCCTTCAATTTTCTTTGTTTAGCAATAAATTTGCCAATAACTTCTTGATTCATAACACATCTCCTTTCAAGAAAAAAATATCATTTATAACTAAGTAATTAAACATACCAAAGGTTTACTTATGTTTTTTATTTTCTAATTTTACTTTTTCATCTAAATATTGATAGTTAAGATTATTTTGATTGCTAATTACTGATTTACCTAAATTCTTTTCAATATCTTCTCTAGCAACTTTTGTAGCATGACCGCCCATTTTAGCAATCACTTTGTTTTGTTCTAAGCCATATGGTTTATGTTCTTTAGCAAGTTCACGAGTAGCAACTTCACCTAAATCAGTAAGAGCAATTTCTATATCAGACATATTATCTCTTAAAGATTCTTTTCTAATACCTTTATATGTTTTATATTCACTTGCTTTCATACCAGACCATTCTTTATATATTTCATTGGTAAGTATTCCATATTCATAATCTTTTGAAATACCTCCATCTTTCCATATATCAGTTAATTTATTTCTATCTAATATACTTTTTAATCTAGCTTCAATCCATTTATCAGAATACCCTCTTTTACGATAATAGTTAATTGCTCTTTTAATAGCAATCTCTGGATCAAATACCTCATCAATTCTTTCGCTACCTAAGTTTGCAAGCCAAATCTTGAATGGCTCTGCTTTAGGCGATGGCACAGATTCAATTAATCTTAATATTCCTTTAGTATCTAAAGTATCAGTAAAATAATTTTTCCCATCTTTTTTTGATTTCATTTTCAGTTGTACACATTTTGTGGACAACTCACTTTGTTCTTCTTCATCCATTCTTTTCTTTAACATATTCCAATAATTTCTTGGATTGATGCTATCAGTCAAAGCAAAAATTACATCAACTACACTAAAATAATAATCTTCTTTTTCACTATCCCAAATGCTTCTTATTTCCTTACCTTCAAATAAATTTGAAATAGTTTCTAACTTACTGTCATTCATATAAAACCTCCTGTATAATAGAATTATATAACAAGAACTTTTGTTTGACAATCTTTTTTTTAATAATGTTAATTAGTTTAACGATATTCGAAATGGTATAAAATTTTGATTTGGATATTCGAAATAAGAAAAACACCATATATAATTAGATATATTCCAAATATTTTGGATTAGAAATTTTAAAGATAGCATATGTATATCTTGTAATGAAATATTTTACATCTTAGTTTTTAAATGTTTTGATATTGAAATTCTTTATAAATAAGATACCATATTCAAACAACTTATAAATATTTCTAACTTTTCTTAGCGATTAGCATTATCTTAAAATTAAAAATAAAGTCAATGGCCAATTTATTGCTTTGTTTAGCCTTGACTTTATTTTTATATTTTAAGTACAATTTTTCGCTAAAAGTTAGTTATATTTTTTCGATTTTCGAATATCATTTTCGAATATCCTCTCCAAAATTAACCCTTTTTTTTAATAATTATATTTTGCCATAAAAAAACTTCCCAGATTAGGAAGTTATTCTTTTGTTATTTATTGATTAAATATATTTTTAGACAAAGTTCTTGTTTTTGCTTTTTCTTCAAAAGATGTAACTGGTAAACAATCAGTTTTTGCACCTTTCGGAATCCCTATTTTTTTACCCTTAGTATACATTAGATAATCTTCAATATTTTCATCTATTAAAGGCAATAGTTCAAAAGGCAATCCTACTTGTTGAGAAATTATTTGTTTTGTTTCATCTTTTAAATTATAACCAAGACTCTCATTTGGTTTTTCATCTATAATTATTAATTTATCAATACTTGCATCATCAAAATAAGTATCATTTTTAAACTTAACAATATCTTCTTCTTTATTCACAAATGACCATTGCAATGAGAACAATGCTTCATCATCTTCTTTAGTTGTATAAAATATTGTTGGATTACCATAAATTTCAACAAGTACTCGATAAAAACTACTTAAAGCAGCAAGTTTCTCTCCTACAGTAGTATTCTTTTCTATATTTGAACCTACGCTAATTCTTAAAAAGCCATTCTTACAAAATTGAAAATAAAAAGGTAACCCACTTTCAAATAAATAATCAATATTGCTATGTGGTTCTCTATAATGAGAAAAATACTTTCCACTAAAAAGAGCATTATAAGGTGTTCCATAATAATCTATTTTATTGCCCATTTTTCCTTTTAATATTTTGTATAATTCAAAACAATCTTCATTTTTAGAATATAATTTTTGCATATTCAAAAACCTCCCTAAATAAATTATAGCATAAATTAATTGGTGTTTAAAGACTTTTATATCTTTTATATCTTTATTTTTTCAAAGTTCTTGTTTTAGAAATTTCG
>CANQXW010000056.1 GCA_947627925.1 uncultured Bacilli bacterium
AAATCAATTTCAAATTATTCAATTTTATAAAGCTACTGATGATTTTTACTCCTTGGAATGTCCTTCTTGTAAAAGCGATAATCTTATTAAATGGAGTTCCTATCAAAGAACAGTATATTACTCAGATGAAAACAATAAACTAAAGTGTGAATTGCTAGAAATAAAAAGGGTTAGATGTCAAAAATGTCATAAAACTCACGCTTTACTACCTCAATGTATTGTTCCTTATAAACAACCTACACTTGATATTATTTTAAAATCTATAATTGATAATCCTGAATCATATGAATATCCTTTCAGTTATGAAACCATTCAATATTGGAAAACATTATATCGAAAAAAATATTTTTCTTATTTAAAAACTATGTTTGATAATAAAAATGAATTAATTCAGAAAATATTAAACAAATTAATTGATACTTATCAACTTTTTTATCAAGTAAATAAATTAATATTGATGATGAGTCATAAAGGTATCTTTAATATGGCTTGTTTTTAAAAACAAGCCACCAACATAACATTAAGTTTTCTTTTCCATATTTTTACAGTATTTTTAATTTGGAAAGGAGGAAAACATGCAAAATAATGATTTTAACGATATCGGCTTATTTAAATTTCAAATTATTGCCCCTGCAATTAACGGGACTCACGGTTTTTCGTGCAATGAAGAATATTTCAAAAATATGGCTAATAAAACTTATACTTTCAATAATAAAGAATATCATTTTACTAAAAGTTGTATAAAACATTGGTATTTAAGCTATAAAAATCATGGTTATAAAGCACTTGAAAAGAAAAAAAGAAACGATTATAAAACAAGCAGAAAATTATCTAATGATGTAATTCAAAGAATCATTACCATAAGAGAAAAATTTCCTAATATAACTGGAACAATGATTTATAAAAAATTAATTGATGAAAAGTATATAAATAAATTAGATGTATCTTTAGATACAATATTAAGATTTATAAGAAACAATAATTTAAAAGCCAGCCAAACTATTAATATAGAGAGAAGAATGTTTGAAATGGAGCACGTGAATGACTGCTGGCAGTCAGACACTTCTTTTGGTCCTTACATAACTATAGATAATAAAAAATATCGAACAAAATTAATAATGTTTATTGATGATAAATCAAGAATAATAACTGGTTTTGATTTCTTTTTAAATGATACAGCTATAAATATGCAGTCTGTACTTAAAACAGCGATAAAAACATATGGTAAACCTAAAAGATTATTTGTAGATAATGGTTCTAGTTATAATAATAAACAATTATCTTTGATTTGTGCAAGACTTGGAATAGAATTAATTCATGCTAAACCATATTCCCCAGAAAGTAAAGCTAAAATAGAAAGAAGTTTTAGAACAATAAAAGATGGGTGGATGCGATGTACAAATTGGAATGAATTTACTTCTTTAGAAGATGTTAAAAAAAGTCTACAAATATTTATTTATAATGAATATTTAAACAAAGTACACTCATCAACCAATGAAACACCAAATGTAAGATGGCACAATGAATATTCTAACGTAACTTTTTTAGATAATACGTTTATAGATCAGTCATTTTTACATAAAGTAGAAAGAAAAGTTAGAAATGATAAAACAATAAAAATAGAAAACAATTATTATGAAGTACCATTTAAATATGTAGGTAAAAAAATTGAAATAAGATATGATCCTTTATCTTTAAACGAAGTATACATCTTTGAAAATAACCAAAAATTAGAATCTTGTCAAATTGTAGATAAAATAGCTAATTCTAAAATAAAAAGAAAAAATAACATAGACTATTCTAAAGTGGTAAATGATGAAAGAGATGTAGTAGATATGGAGGCTGTATAATGTATACTACTTATTATGGAATGAGTTGTAATCCGTTTTTAAAGAATGAAAGTATTAATTATCCATTTGAAAGTACCGATTATAGGCAATGTATTAATAGATTTCATTATTTAAAAGAAATAAAAGGAATTGGACTATTTGTTGGTGAAGCTGGTTTAGGAAAAACATATACAATAAGACAATTTATTAAATCTCTCAACAAAGATTTATATAAAGTTATATATATTTCTACGCAGAAAAACATGTCGGTATTTGATTTTTTTAAGATAATATCTGATAATCTTGGTTTAGATGTTGGATCTTGTTATAAAACAGACATCTATACTAATATTCAAAGAGAAATAAAAAGAATAACTTTAAAAGATAGAATGCAAGTAATAATTATAATAGATGATGCTCATTTACTAACGAGAGAGATTTTATTAAATTTTAAATTATTATATGATTTTGATATGGACTCAATAGATTATCTAGCACTTATGCTTGTAGGACAACCAGACTTGAAACAAGAAATATCAAAAAATGTTCATATCGCTTTAAAGCAAAGAATAATTGTTAATTATACATTTGAAGGGTTAGAAAGAAATGATATAAAAAGATATATAGAAACAAGATTAAATTTTGCGAATGTTAAATATGAATTATTTGAGGCGGAAGCCTACAATGCGTTATACTCAGCATCAAAATCATCAGCTAGGAGATTAAATACTTTAATTATAAATTGTTTAATGTTAGGTTATCAAAACAATAAGAAAACTATAAATTCCGATATCGTTATGAAAGCAAAAAATGAAATGGATGTTTAAAAAGAGAGTCAATTTTACTTGGCTTTCTTTTAAATTTGAAATGATTAAATTATTTTACATATTTTTTGAATAAATTATTTTGCAATTACTGAGTTAAATTAATTTACAAATCTATA